>JAKSCZ010000333.1 GCA_022360335.1 Pseudomonadota bacterium | reverse complement strand
TCCCGACCCGTCCGCCTACCGTATTCTCGGAGGGCGCCTGCGTCGGGGCGTCGCTCCCACGACGGCAGGGACATCGCGGACGACAAGCGGAAAAGCAAGATGATCTACGAAAGCATTCTGGAGACGATCGGGAACACTCCCGTCGTGAGGCTCAACCGGGTGGTGCCGCCGAACGTGGAGATGTTCGTCAAGCTCGAGTCGTTCAATCCGATGGCCTCAGTCAAGGACCGGCTGGCCTACGCCATCGTCAGCGACGCGGAGCGGCGCGGCACGCTGGAGCCCGGCCAGACGGTCGTCGAGGCGACCTCGGGCAATACCGGCATCGCGCTGGCGATGGTCTGTGCCGCGAAAGGGCATCCGTTCGTTGCGACCATGGCGGATTCCTTCTCCGTCGAACGCCGCAAGATCATGCGCGGCCTCGGCGCCAGGGTCATTCTGACGCCGGCGGCCGAGCGCGGTACGGGCATGGTCAGGAAAGCCGAAGAACTCGCCGCCGAACACGGCTGGTTCCTGGCGCGCCAGTTCGAGAACCCGGCCAACCCGGAGTACCACCGCAACACGACGGGTCCCGAGATACTGCGCGATTTCGCGGGCCGGCGTCTCGACTACTGGGTAACGGGCTACGGCACGGGCGGCACGATGACGGGCGCGGGCGAGGTGCTCAAGGCGGCACGACCCGACCTGACCGTCGTCGCGACCGAGCCGGCCGGGGCGTCGCTGCTGGCGGGCAAGGAGTGGCAGCCCCACAAGATCCAGGGCTGGACTCCGGATTTCATCCCCGACGTGCTCGATCGCAACGTCTACGACGAGCTGCGGGCCGTCACCGACGATCGGGCGATCGAGGTTTCACGCGAGCTGGCGGCGCGGGAGGGCATTTTCGCCGGGATTTCCTCGGGCGCGACGCTCGCGACGGCGCTCGACGTCGCCGATGAGGCGCCGAAAGGCGCCGTCATTCTCGCGATGCTCCCCGACACGGGAGAGCGCTACCTGAGCACGCCGCTGTTCGAGGGGGTCGAGGAGGGCTCCGACGATGCGTGGCTGTCCGGGCTGTAGATCGTAGTACGCCGAAGCCGCACTGTTTTTTTTGGGAACGCGGACGGATTCTCGCCGTTCGAGCGCGGCGCCGGCATACGAGTCTCGCGCCTGCCGACCGGGAACTGCCTGAAGCGAGCCGGTTTTTCGATAGACTGCGGCCATGGGAGCCGCCATCGATTCACTGCCCGAAGCGCTGCGCGCGCCGGTCGAACGCTGGTTCGAGCGCTTCGGCGACAGCGAATACGCGGAGGCGCTGACGACGCTCGTCGCGTGCAGCGAATTCGCGGGCAACGTCCTGCTGCGCGAAAGGGACTGGGTCGGTCGCGCAGTGCGCGGCTTCGGCCGGCCGCCGTCCGTCGCGGATCTCGACGATTCGGTCCCCGCCGGCGCCGGCGCCGGGGCGGCGTTGCGCCGCTACCGCAACCGCTACATGGTGCACGTGCTGTGGCGCGAGGTATTCGGGCTTGCGGACCTCGACGAGACGCTGGCTTCGCTGACCGCGCTCGCCGATGCGATGCTGGCGGCGGCGCTGCGGCATGCCGAGAGCGCCCTCGCAGCGCGCTACGGATACGCGAGAAACGCGGCGGGCGACAAGGTGCCGCTGGTCGTTCTCGGCATGGGCAAGCTCGGCGGCCGGGAGCTCAATTTTTCGTCGGACGTCGACGTCGTTTTTCTGTACCCCGAGGACGGCGAGACGGACGGCCCGAAAAACGTCAGCGCACACGAGTACTTCGGCCGACTGTCGCGCCGGGTCATCGCACTGCTCGACGAGACGACGGTCGACGGTTTCGTGTTCCGCATCGATACGCGGCTGAGACCGTTCGGCGACAGCGGACCGCCCGTCGTCAGCTTCGATGCCCTCGAATCCTACCTGCTGCAGCACGGGCGCGACTGGGAGCGTTATGCCTACGTCAAGGCCCGCGTCGTCGGATCGATGCCCGGCAAGTCCGTCACCGACCAGCTGTACGGCAACCTGATCCGGCCTTTCGTGTACCGCCGCTATATCGACTACGGCGTGTTCGAATCGCTGCGCGAGATGCACGCGATGATCGCGAGCGAGGTCAGGCGGCGGGAGCTCAGGGACAACGTCAAGCTGGGTCCGGGGGGCATCCGCGAGGCCGAGTTCATCGTGCAGTCGCTGCAGCTGGTGCGAGGCGGCAGCGAGCCGGCCCTGCAACGCAGGGCACTGCAGGAGGTCCTGCCGCTGCTCGTCAGCGAGCGCGGCCTGTCGGAGGGCGCGGCGGCGGACTTGCGTGACGCCTACCGTTTCCTGCGCCGCATCGAGAACTTCCTCCAGGCGATGCGGGATCGCCAGACCCACGATCTGCCCGCCGACGATGTCGATCGCGCCCGCCTGTGCCTCGCGATGGGCTACGACGACTGGGATGCCCTGCGCAGGGATATCGACGGGCATCGCGACGCGACGGCCGAGCTGTTCGGGAATCTGGCCTTCCGGGAAGGCTCCCGGGACGAGTCCTACGCGAGGACGCTGGAACGTGCCTGGGAAGGCGGCGCGCCGGCGGACGCGTGGACGGCGCTTTTCGAACGCCGCGGCGTGGCGGACGCTTCCGGACTCGCGCACAAACTCGTCGGCTTCGCGAACGAGACGGCGACGCGGCAGATCGATGCGGTTTCGCGTGAGCGCCTGCAGCGGTTCATTCCGCAGTTGTTGCTCGAAGTGGCGCAGGCGGAGCGTCGGGGCATTGCGCTGACGCGGACGCTGGCCGTAGTCGAACGCATCCTGAGGCGCAGCGCGTACCTCTCGCTGCTCAACGAGAACCACGGGGCGCTGGCGAGACTCGTCGACCTGTGCGCGCGCAGCAGCCACATCGCCGACCAGATCGCGCGCTACCCGGTCCTGCTCGACGAACTGCTCGACGCGCGCTTCTACGAGGAAACGGTGACACGCGCCGATCTCGCCGCCGAGCTCGACGACCGGCTGCAGGGAGTATCCGGCGACAGCGAGTCCTGGATGCGTGCGGTCGGCCAGTTTCAACGATCGACGATGTTCCGCATTGCGGTAGCCGACTTCAACGGCAAGCTGCCGATCATGAAGGTCAGCGACGGGCTCACCTGGCTGGCCGAGGTCGTGCTGGAGGAAACGCTGCGCTTCGTCTGGAGCGAACTGACGGCGCGGCACGGCGTGCCGCGCCATACGGTCGACGGCGCCGGGTGCGAAGCGGGCTTCGGCGTCATCGCCTACGGCAAGCTGGGCGGTCTCGAGCTTTCCTACGGATCGGATCTCGACGTCGTCTTCCTGCACGACTCGACCGGCTCGAAATCGATGACCGACGGCGAAAAGCCGCTGGACAACGGGCTGTTCTTCGGCCGGCTGGTCCGGCGTCTCGTGACTTTCCTGACAGCCCAGACGGGAACCGGGCAGCTCTACGAGATCGACACGCGCCTGCGGCCGGAAGGGGGCAAGGGATTGCTCGTGACGAGCACCGAGGCGTTCGAGCGCTACCAGGAAGGGAATGCGTGGACATGGGAGCATCAGGCGCTGCTGCGCGCGCGTCCCGTTGCCGGCAGCGCGGCGATCGCCGACGAATTCGAACGCATCCGGCGCGACACGCTGGTCGAACGCGTCGATCGCGATCGTCTGCGCGACGAGGTCGTCGGCATGCGGCAGAAGATGCGCAGGGAGCTCGACCGCAGCGACGGGGAGTCCTTCGACCTCAAGCACGGCCGCGGCGGCATCGGCGACATCGAGTTTCTCGTCCAGTATCTCGTGCTCGAAAACGCCGCAGAGCACCCCGACGTCGTCGTCTACACGGACAACATCCGGCAACTCGATGCGCTCGTCGCCGCCGGAATTCTCGAACGGGCCGTCGGTGATTCCTTGCAGGATGCGTATCGGGACTATCGATTGCGACAGCATCATCTCGTGCTCGACGACCGCCAGCCGGTCGTTTCGCAGGACGCATTCCGCGAACGGCGCGACTTCGTCGCCGAAACATGGGACGAGTGGCTGGCATAAGCCTATAATTCGCACCCGGCCAGTCGCAGCGGACGAGGAAAGACGTGGCACCCAGAGCAGGCACTGTCGACCAGAATCTGATTCCGGCCAATGCGCAGAACCGGTACGGCGTGCGGCCGTCCGATCTGCCGCTCAGCTGTCCGATGCCGGGAATGTACCTGTGGAACTCGCACCCGAAGGTCTACATACCCGTCGAGGAGACGGGCGAGGCGAAGTGCCCCTACTGCGGGGCGCAGGACCGCATGCTGGACGGTGCCGGGTAGATGTACGTCGTCACCGGCGGCGCCGGATTCATCGGCAGCAATCTCGTGCGCGCCCTCGCGGATCGCGGCTGCGACGACATCGTCGTCGTCGACGATCTCGAGGACGGCCACAAGTTCGTCAATATTTCCGATCTGGCCGTCGCGGACTATATGGACAAGGACGAACTGCCCGGACGTCTCGCCGGCGACGCGGGATTCGCCGGGGCCGTGAAAGCGGTTTTCCACCAGGGCGCCTGCTCGGAGACGACCGAGTGGAACGGCCGTTACATGATGAAGAACAACTACGGCTACTCGAAAACCCTGCTGCACCATTGCCTCGAGCGCGGGACGCCGTACATTTACGCGTCCTCGGCGGCGGTATACGGCGGCTCGAAGCAGTTCGTCGAGGACCCGGTATTCGAAAACCCGCTCAACGTCTACGGCTATTCGAAGCTGCAGTTCGATCGCTACGTGAGGCGCGTCGTGCCGTGGGGCGCGAGCCAGGTCGTCGGCCTGCGCTACTTCAACGTCTACGGGCCGCGCGAGCAGCACAAGGGCTCGATGGCGAGCACGGCGTATCACTTCGGCAATCAGGTCGCCGCCGACGGCGAGGCGAGGCTGTTCGAAGGCTCCGGCGGCTACGGCGACGGCGAGCAGTTGCGCGATTTCGTGTATGTCGACGACGTCTGCAACGTCAACCTCTGGTTTCTCGACAACGCGGACGTATCGGGGATCTACAACTGCGGCACCGGCCGGGCGCAGAGCTTCAATGACGTCGCGAATGCGGTGATCGAATGGCACGGCAGGGGCAGGATCCGCTACGTCCCGTTCCCGGAACATCTCAAAGGGGCCTACCAGAGTTATACGCAGGCGGACCTGACGCGGCTGCGGGCCAGCGGCTGCGACGTCGAATTCCGTCCCGTGGAAGACGGCGTGCCCGCGTATCTGGACGAGCTTTGCGGACCCCGGCAACGCTAATCGTCGGGCCGTCCTGGGTCGGTGACATGGTCATGGCCCAGTCGCTGTTCAAATTCCTGCATTCCCGCGACCCGGAGCGCGCCCTCGACGTGCTGGCGCCCGAGTGGTCGCTGCCGGTCGTCGGGCGCATGCCGGAGGTTCGCCGGGGCATCGCCGCAGGCACCGCTCACGGCGAATTCGGGCTCGGCAAACGCCGGCGGATCGGCAAGCGTCTGCGGGACGCCGGGTATGGCCGGGCGATCGTCCTGCCGCGCTCGATGAAGTCGTCGCTGATCCCGTGGTTCGCGCGCGTCCCGGTGCGCACGGGCTTTCGCGGCGAACTGCGTTTCGGCCTCGTCAACGACAGGCGGCCGTTCGACCCGTCGGCGCTCGATCAGACCGTCAAGCGCTTCGTCGCACTCGGGCTCGAGCGCGGCGAACCGCTGCCCGGCACGCTGCCGTTCCCGGCCCTGTCCGTGTCCGCCGACAATCAGGCGCGCGCGATGGCGTCGCTCGGCGTCGATGCCGGGCGTCCGGTCGTCGCGTTGATGCCGGGCGCAGAGTACGGCCCGGCCAAGTGCTGGCCGCACGAGTACTTCGCGTGCCTTGCGGCGAGACTGGACGACGCCGGGTACGCGGTCTGGGTGCTCGGTTCGCAAAAGGACGCGGCGGCAGGCGATGCGATCGCCGCTGCCAGCGCTGCACGAAACCTGTGCGGCAAGACGTCGCTCGCCGATGCGATCGACCTCCTGGCGGCCTGTGAACAGGCCGTGTCGAACGATTCGGGCCTGTTGCACGTCGCCGCCGCCGTCGGCACGCGCATACACGGCATATACGGCTCATCTTCGTCGAAATTCACGCCTCCGCTCTCGAAAAGTCGCGAAATCCACGAAATCGGCCTCGACTGCCGGCCGTGTTTCGAGCGCGAGTGCCCACTGGGCCATCTGAAGTGCCTCCGGGACCTGTCGCCGGACAGGGTCTTTGAAAAAATAGTCGATAAAAGCGACTAATTTTCTCGATCTTCGAAAAAAAGACGCAATTTTTCGAGCACGTCGTCGACCGTGATCAGACCCATCGCATCGGGGTGCCGGACGCGTTGTCCCCAACGAAGATCGGCGAGGTTCTTGCCAAGATACCGCTTGATCGCGTCAGGATAGCGATTGATCGTGTACTTTCGCGACAGATAGGGTCCTGTCCGTTCCGGGTTCGAGCTTGCGTACAGGCCGACGACCGTCGTACCGAGCGCCGTTGCCATGTGCGCGGGGCCCGAATCGGGGCAGATGACGAGGTCGGCCGCATCGATCAGCGCGGCCAGCTGCCGGAGGGTGGTCCTGCCGACGAGGTTCGACACGTTGCCGGCGGTGGCGAGTCGTGCGCCGTAAAGCGTCTCGAGCCGGGACGGTCCGCCCGTCAGCAGGATATCCGCGCCGTAGTCGGATCCGAGGCGGGCGATGACGGCCGCGTAGTTGTCGACGGGCCAGTTGCGGTAGTTGCGCGCACGCCGGCTGCTGCAGGGACTGATGACGACCAGCGGTTTGTCGCCGTCGCGGAATCGGGCCGCGAAGCCGCGATCTCCGGCCGGCAGCGGGATATCCCAGCGCAGCTCGGTCGGACGCGCACCGATCGCCGTCGCGAACGCCATCATCGCGTCCATCGCGTGTTCGCCGTGCGCGGCATCGATACGCCGGTTCGTGAACAGCCACTGGAAGTCTTTCGCGCGCGCCCTGTCGAAGCCGAGCCGGATTTTCGCGGGCAGCGAGCGGACCAGCAGGTTCGCGCGCAGTGACGCGTGCAGGCACAGGGCGACGTCGAAACGGCGTCCGTCGAGCGCGGCCCGGACGTCGCGGTAGGCCGTGCGACCACGCGACTTGTCGAACACGATGAAGTCGATGTCGTCGATGCGGGACATCAGCATCGCCTCGGTCTTGCCGATGATCCAGGTGATGCGCGCCTCGGGCCAGTTGTCCTGCAGGCGACGGATTACCGCGAGGGCGTGGCAGGTGTCGCCGATTGCCGAAAGGCGCAGGACGCAAATCTGCGGAGGCTTCGATTGCAGGTCCAAATCAGGCAATATCCGGGCACCGGGGACATGTGGAGAACGGGTCCGTTGACCGAAACCGTCGAGAAGACCGCGACCGGCGCCATCCTATACGATAAGTCCGTCATCAACCAGATAACGGACGATCGCTTCACACCCCGGGGCTGGCTGCACTCCGAAGTGCTGACGGGAAACCTGCGATCGGGCGGTCGCGGCAACACGTTCTTCGTCGGCAACGTGCCCCGGCAGTTCGTGCTGCGGCACTACGTGCGGGGCGGTCTCGTCGGCAAGTTCGTCAGGGATGCGTACGTGTTTTCGGGGCCGGACAACACGCGCTCGTTCCTGGAGTGGCGCCTTCTCCGCAAACTGGCGTCGAACAACATGCGCGTACCGCGCCCGGCAGCGGCGCGGTTCGTGCAGCGCGGCACGTTCTATACGGCCGACCTGATCACGGTGCGGATTCCCGGCATCGTGCCGTTGTCGCAGCGCATCGCCGACAACGATACCGACGAAGGCTTCTGGCAGTCGATCGGCGCATCGATTCAGGGGTTCCACGCCGCCGGCGTGTACCATGCCGACATGAACGCCTACAACGTGCAGATCGACGCAGACGGCCTGGTCTGGATGCTCGATTTCGACAAGGGCGCCCTGAGGCCGCCGGGTCCCTGGCAACAGCAGACGCTCGGCCGCCTGCACCGTTCCCTGAAGAAGATCGTCGGTATGGATCCGCGGCTCAACTTCCGGCCCGGGAACTGGGAGCAATTGCTCGCGGGCTACTTCAACGCGTCGAGATCCGCGTAGTAGTCGGGGTGCCCGTCCGGCAGGTTCTTGAACTTCCTGTGGATCCAGAGGTATTGCTCGGGACACTTGCGCACGTGTTCCTCGAGCGCCTCGACGTAGCGTCGGGCGTCGGCGCCGGCGTCGTCCGACGGGAAGTTCTCGAGCGCGGGGAGCAGCGTCATCTCGTACGTCGAGTCCTCGAGGCGCCGCGGGAAGAACATCACGACGAGCGCGTCGCCGAGTCTCGCCAGCGTCGAGGTCGCCGTGGTGTGCATCGACGGAACGCCGAAAAACGGAACGACTTCCGCCCCCTTGCGATCGTAACTCTGGTCGGGCGCGTACCAGACGGCACGGCCGGAGCGTAACGCGCGCACCATCTTCTTGATGTCGCGTTTCTCGATCGTCGAGTCGGCCGAGACCTCGCGGCCCGTGCGCTGCAACTCGGTCAGGAACTCGCTGCGGTTCCTGCGAAAGACCGCATCGAACGGCGGGATTTCCTCGGCCAGTGCGCGTCCCATGATCTCGAGGGTCGTGAAGTGTGCGCTGAGCAGGATCACCCCTCTGCCCGTCGCCAGCGCATCCCGGAGGTTCTGCAGGCCGACGAGGGTCGAGAGGGATTGCAGGCGCTCGACGCGGCCCCAGCGGCCGACGCCCATTTCGATCAGCGCCATGCCGAGCGCCTCGAAGTGCCGGTAGGCCAGCGCGTCGCGTTCGTCCGCACTCAGGTCCGGGAAGCAGAGCTCGATGTTGCGCCTGGCGACGGCCCGGCGGGAGCCGCCGAGTGCGTGCGCGAGTCTGCCGAGCGTCCGGCCGACCGCCAGCGCGGCGCGGTGCGGCAACGAACACACGAGACGCAGCGCGCCCACGCCGATCCACACGGGCCAGTAACGCGGGGCCCGGTAGCTGGACAGGGGCTGGCGATCGCTCATTGCGTGCGTCGTTCTTGCGGTGGTAGCCGGATTCTA
>JAKSCZ010000427.1 GCA_022360335.1 Pseudomonadota bacterium | reverse complement strand
CCGGCAGCACCTGGAGAGCCGCATTTCCAGCCTGTTCGGCGGCCGGATCGCCGAGGAGATGATCAACGGACTCGAGGGCGTGACGACCGGCGCGTCGAACGACATCGAGCGCGCCACCGAGATCGCGCGCAACATGGTGACCAAGTGGGGGCTGTCGGAACGTCTCGGACCGCTGACCTACAGCGAAGACGACGGAGAGGTCTTTCTCGGCCGCAGCGTGACGCAGCACAAGCAGGTGTCGGACGACACGGCGCACGCCATCGACGAGGAAGTACGGCGCATCATCGACGGCAACTACGCCCGCGCCAGGAAGATCCTCGACGAGCGCGTCGACACCCTGCACGCGATGGCCAAGGCGTTGATGAAGTACGAGACCATCGACCGGCACCAGATCCAGGACATCATGGAAGGCCGCGAGTGCCGTCCGCCGGAGGACTGGGACGACGCCGCCGAGCCGAAGAGCCCCGACGACGGGTCGGCGACGGCCGAGTCGGATACGCCGGGCGCAATCGGCGGGCCGGCCAGCGAGCACTAGGGGCCCCGGCAAGCCTCATTCGTTATGCAGAAACTGGGTTCCCTAAGACTCCCGGCGCCTGCCGTCATGGGGATACTCAACGTTACCCCGGACTCCTTCTCCGACGGCGGCCGTTTCGACAGACCGGCCGATGCCTTGCGTCACGCGGAGAAGATGGCGGCGGAGGGCGCCGCGATCATCGACGTCGGCGGCGAGTCGACGCGCCCGGGCTCGGACGGGGTCGGCGAACAGCAAGAGCTCGACCGCGTCGTGCCCGTCATCGAATCGCTGCGGTCCGTCACCGACCTGCCGGTCTCGGTCGATACCAGCAAGCCGGCCGTCATGCGCGCTGCGGTCGCCGCCGGCGCCGCGATGATCAACGACGTCCGGGCCCTGCGTGCGGACGGTGCGATACGCGCCGCTACGGACCTCGAGGTGCCGGTCTGCCTGATGCACATGCTCGGCGAGCCGCACAGCATGCAGCGGGACCCGCACTACCAAAACGTCGTGGCGGAAGTGGCCGCGTTCCTCGAGGCGCGTGTCGAGGCGTGCGCCGCCGCCGGCCTTGACGAGGACCTGATCGTCGTCGATCCGGGCTTCGGTTTCGGCAAGACCAGGACGCACAATGTCGAGTTGCTCGCAAATCTGCGACAATTGCGAGTGTGCGGACGGCCGGTCCTGGTCGGCCTCTCGCGCAAGTCGACACTGGGCGAGCTCTCGCAACGGGGGATCGACGAGCGCATGCCGGCGAGCCTTGCGGCGGCCGTGGTGTCGGTGATGCACGGCGCCGATTTCGTGCGCGCACACGATGTCGGCGCGACGGTCGACGCCCTGAAGGTCGCGCAGGCCGTCATCGAGGCGAGCGAGTGACATGAGCAAGCGGTTCTTCGGAACGGACGGGGTTCGCGGCACGGTCGGATCGGACCCCATGACCGCGGATTTCGCCATGCGGCTGGCCAGCGCGGCCGCCCAGGTCCTGGTGCCCAGGGGCGGAACCGTCGTCATCGGCAAGGACACGCGGCTCTCCGGATACCTGTTCGAGTCGGCGCTCGAAGCCGGTTTCGTCGCGGCCGGCGCGGACGTCCTGCTGCTGGGACCGCTGCCCACGCCGGGCATCGCCCGCCTGACCCAGGAGCTGAACGCCGATCTCGGTGTCGTGATCAGCGCGTCGCACAACAGCTTCGTCGACAACGGCATCAAGTTCTTCGACGGCGGCGGCTCGAAGCTCTCCGACGAGGTCGAGCAGCGGATCGAGGAGCGCCTCGACGCGCCGGCGATCACGCTCGAGTCGCAGTCCCTCGGCAAGGCCAAACGCATCGATACGGCCCTGATCCGCTATCAGAAATTCTGCGCGTCGAGCATGCCGGACGGTCTCGATCTGGCAGGCCTCAAAATCGTGTTCGACGGCGCGCACGGCGCCGGCTACAAGGTCGGCCCCCGTACCCTCGGTATCCTCGGCGCGGACGTCATACCCATCGGCTGCTCGCCCAACGGCAGGAACATCAACGAGGGCTGCGGTTCGACGCAGCCGGAATTGCTGCAGCTGACCGTGCCGGCCGTCAGGGCCGACGTCGGCGTCGCGCTCGACGGCGACGGCGACCGTCTGGCCATGGTGGACGAGCACGGCACGCTCGTCGATGGCGACCAGTTGCTCTACGTGCTCGCCACGGCCCGCAAGGAACGAGGAGGACTGGCCGGTCCGGTGGTCGGTACCGTGATGAGCAATCTCGGTCTCGAGCATGCGCTCAGGGCCCGGGACATCGAATTCCGGCGGGCGGCCGTCGGCGATCGATACGTCCTCGAAACCTTGAGGGACAGCGGCGGCGTGCTCGGCGGCGAGACGTCGGGCCACATGATCGTTCTCGACAAGGCGACGACCGGCGACGGCCTGATCAGCGCGCTGCAGGTCCTTGCCGTGATGAAACGGAAGGGCCGGCCGCTGTCCGCGCTGGTGGCCGGCATGCCCAAATACCCGCAGACGACGGTCAACGTGCGCACGGAGAAACGCCTGGACCCCGGCCGGTCGCCGGCGATCCGGGACGCCGTGGCGGCGGCCGAAGACGAGCTGGCCGATACCGGGCGGGTCGTTCTCCGGGCCTCGGGCACGGAACCGGTCATCCGCGTCATGGTCGAAGGCGAGAACGAGGAACAGGTCGTTTCCCTGGCCGAGCGTCTCGCCTCGGTCGTCGCCGAATCCGCGGATTGAGGCGGCGCCCGTTCCGTTGATTTGGCGGGTCTCGCCGGGTATCCTTGCGCGCCTTTTCAAGCCTGCGGGAAAGAACCGATGCGTGACTGTCTGGTGGCCGGGAACTGGAAGATGAACGGCAGCAGCGCCGCGAATGCGGAACTCGTTTCCGGGATCCTTGCCGGCGTCCCCGAGGGTAGCGGCTTCAGGCTGCTGGTCTGTCCGCCGTTCCCGTACGTGGCTGCCGTAGCGGCACAGGCGGGCGGCTCGCGCGTCGCCGTCGGCGCCCAGAACGTGTCCGAACACGAGGCGGGCGCGTTCACGGGCGAGGTGGCTGCGGCGATGCTGAAGGACGTCGGCTGCGAATACGTCATCGTCGGGCATTCGGAGCGCCGATCGCTCTACGGCGAGTCCAGCGCCCGGGTCGCGGCCAAGTTCGTCGCCGCGCAGGGCGCCGGGCTGACGCCCATTCTGTGCGTCGGCGAGACGCTCGAAGAGCGCGAAGCCGGCATGACCGAGCGCGTCGTCGACGAGCAGCTGGACGCGGCGATAGACGCGGTCGGAGTCGCGGCCTTCGGCGCCGCGGTCATCGCGTACGAGCCGGTCTGGGCGATCGGTACCGGCATGACGGCGACGCCGGAACAGGCACAGGACGTCCATCGGCACCTGCGGGCACGCATCGAAGACCTGGACGAGGACGTCGCGGCCGGCATACGGATACTGTATGGGGGCAGTATGAAGGGCGAGAATGCCGCGGGCCTGCTGGCGCAAGCCGATATCGACGGCGGCCTGATCGGCGGCGCGTCGCTGAAGGCGGACGATTTCCTGGCGATTG
>JAKSCZ010000422.1 GCA_022360335.1 Pseudomonadota bacterium | reverse complement strand
GCTCCCCGGCAAGCTCGTTCGAGACGGCCTGGACGCGCGAGCCGCGCATGCCGACGCACGCGCCGACGGCGTCGATACGGGCGTCGTTGCTCCTGACCGCGATCTTCGCCCTGAGGCCCGGGTCGCGGGCGGCGCCGAGGATGTCGATCAGGCCCTGGCCCACCTCCGGCACCTCGATCTTGAACAGCTCGATCAGGAACTGCGGGGACGTGCGGGTCATGAACAGTTGCGGGCCGCGCGGCTCGGAACGAACCTCGGTCAACAGCGCCTTGATGCGGTCCTGGGGACGCACGGGCTCGCGCGGCACCATCTGCTCGCGCGGCACGAAACCCTCGGCGTTGCCGCCGAGGTCGATGTAGACGCCGTTGCGATCGACGCGCTTGACGAGGCCCGACAGCAACTCGCCTTCACGGTCCTTGTATTCCTCGACGACCTGCTCGCGCTCCGCCTCGCGGACTTTCTGGACGATGACCTGCTTGGCCGTCTGGGCCGCGATACGCCCGAACTCGACCGATTCCATCGGCACCTCGACGTACTCGCCGGGCTGCGCGTTCCCGTCGACGTCGACGGCGTCGATCATGCGCAGCTCGCGATCCGGAACCTCGAGCTCGGTCGAGTCGTCCTCGAACACCATCCAGCGGCGCCAGGTATCGTAATCGCCCGTCTCACGGTCGATCGCGACCCGCACGTCGATGTCCTCGCCGTGCTTGCGGCGCGTGGCCGACGCCAGCGCGGCTTCGATCGCCTCGAAAATGATCTCTTTTTCGACGCCTTTCTCGTTCGAGACGGCGTCAACGACCATCAGGATATCTTTGCTCATTTCCTCAAACTCCGGTAGTCCCGCCGGACTACTCCACAACGGGTACCAGCCGGGCGGTATCGATCGTCCCGAGCGGCAGGCTGTGGGGCTCTCCATCCACCTCGACCACGATGCTCTCCTCGTCCGAGGACACCAGCGTGCCGCGGAACCGCCGGCGCCCCTCCACCGGGAATCGCATCCGCACCTTCACGGTTTCGCCTCTGAACCTGCGAAAATGCGCCGCCTTCGTCAGCTTCCTGTCCAGCCCCGGGCTCGACACCTCGAGCGTGTAGTTGCCCGGAACCGGGTCCTCGACGTCGAGAAGCGCACCGACGGCCAGGCTCGCCTTCTCGCAATCGTCGAGATCGATGCCGTCCGGCTTGTCGATGAACAGACGAACCAGGCCGCCTTTGCCGCCGAGGCGCAGCTCGAGGTCGACCAGCTCGAAGCCCAGCCGCTCGATCGTCGGTTCCAGCAAATTGGCGAGTTCGTTGCCTGTCATTAATCAAGTAATTGTTTCAAAAACAAAAAATGGGCCAATGGCCCATTTCCTTCCAGCGCACTGTCACTGCCCGCGGGCAACAAAAAACCCCTGAGCGGGGCCGTTCAACCCACCGGGAGCCCGGTGGCCATGGGCCCGACACCGGCCCCACTGCTGCGCTGGCGGCGGATTATACGGTAATCCGAATCGCCTGCGCAATGTCCGGGGGCGCGGCGGTATGCCGGGCTTATGCTGCCGCGTCCAGCGCCTGATCGATATCGGCAAGGATGTCGTCGATGTGCTCGATGCCGATGCACAGGCGGATCATGTCGGGCGTGACGCCGGCCGATTCCAGTTCCTCCTCCGACAACTGACGGTGCGTCGTGGATGCCGGATGTGCCGCCAGGGACTTGACGTCTCCGATATTGACGAGGCGCAGGAACAAGGCGAGCGCATCGTAGAACCTGACGCCCGCGTCGAACCCGCCCTTGATGCCGAACGACAACAGGGCCGACGGTTTGCCGTTCGTGTATTTCTGCGCCAGGTCGTAGTACGGCGAGTCCGGAAGCCCGCCGAAATTGACCCACTCCACCCGCGGGTGGTCCCGAAGG
The DNA here is from genome assembly GCA_022360335.1 of Pseudomonadota bacterium. Classification (GTDB taxonomy): domain Bacteria; phylum Pseudomonadota; class Gammaproteobacteria; order Steroidobacterales; family Woeseiaceae; genus UBA1847. The sequence continues at coordinate 932 of JAKSCZ010000422.1, read as the reverse complement.
TGTTTCGCAACGGCGAGCGCATTGTCGCAATGCCGCTCCATACGCAGCGGCAGCGTCGCGAGTCCCTGCAGGATCTGAAACGCGTTCATCGGGCTCAGCGCCGAACCCGTGTTGCGCAGCGGCACGGTACGCGCACGGCCGATGTACGCGGCCGCCCCGAGCGCCTCGGTATAGACGACGCCGTGGTAGGACGCTTCCGGCTCGGTCAGCATGTGAAATTTGCCGGGGTATTCGGCCCACGGAAACTCGCCGCCGTCGCCGATGACGCCGCCCAGCGAATTGCCGTGACCGCCCATGTACTTGGTCAACGAGTTGACGACGACGTCCGCGCCCCACCGGATCGGCTTGATCAGCGCCGGGGTCGCCACGGTATTGTCGACGATCAGCGGGACGCCGTTCTCATGCGCCATGTTCGCCAATGCCTCGAGGTCCACGATATTGCCGGCCGGATTGCCGATCGATTCGCAAAACACGGCGGACGTCCTGTCGTCGATGAGGGCCCGCAGCGAATCCGCCGAATCGTCCTTGGCGAAACGCACCTCGATCCCCTGCCTTGGCAGCATGTGCCTGAACAGCGTGTACGTGCCGCCGTAGAGCAGGGGCACGGTGACGACGTTGTTGCCCTTCTCGGCGATGTTCAGGATGGAATAGTTGACTGCCGCACTGCCCGCGCTGAGGCACAGCGCCGCGATTCCCCCTTCCAGCTCGGCCGAGCGCCGTTCGAGAACGTCGACGGTCGGATGCATGATGCGCGAATAGATGTTCCCCTCGACCTCGAGATTGAACAGCGCCGCGCCGTGAGCGGCGTCGTCGAACTCGTAGGCCACCGTCTGGTAGATCGGCGGCGTCACCGCCCTGGTCTCCGGGTCCGCTTTGAAGCCGGCGTGTATGGCGAGCGTTTCGTCTTTCATCGAGGTTCCTCGGGGATGGGG
>JAKSCZ010000246.1 GCA_022360335.1 Pseudomonadota bacterium | reverse complement strand
TGCAGCAGTATTTCGCCGACATCCCGTACGAGGACCTCGAAGGGCGGTCCGAGGAGATCATGGCCCGCATCGCGCTCGACCACCTCGATTTCGGCAGCGTTCGCCGCCGCGGCCAGGCCCTGTTGCGTATCTACAATGCCTCGGAAGCCGAGCACGGTTACGCGTCGGCATTCACGTTCATCGAGATGGTCAACGACGACATGCCGTTTCTGGTCGACTCGGTTGCCGCCGCGATCAACCGTCACAATCTTGCCGTTCACATCACCGTGCACCCGATCGTCTCGGTACGGCGCGGCCGCAACGGCAGGCTGACGGCGATATCGCATCCCGACGACGACGAGGCACACTCCGAATCCTTCATTCGTTTCGCGATCTCGCAAGTAAGCGACGAACAGGAGCTCGAGCTGCTTCGCAAGGAGATCACCAAGGTTCTCGGCGACGTACGCGTCACGGTTCGCGACTGGGGCAAGATGCGCCAGCGCATGCACGAAACCCGCGAGCTGCTGGTCAACGGTCCGAAAGGCGCCGATCCGCTGCTGCGCTCCGAAAGCCAGGCGCTGCTCGACTGGCTCGCCGACGATCACTTCACGTTCCTGGGGTACCGGGAATACCGGCTCGCGAAACGCGGGAAGCGTACCTTCCTCAACGCGGTGGAAGGCACCGGTCTCGGGCTGCTCTGCCGGGAGGACAGCCATCACAAATCGGTCGAGCTCACACCCGAGATGCGACGGGTCTCGCGGTCGAGAGACTGGCTCATCCTCACCAAGGCCAATTCGCGGTCGACCGTGCACCGCCCCGCTTTCCTCGACTACGTCGGCGTCAAGGTTTACGACGAAGACGGCAACGCCGTCGGCGAGCGTCGCTTCATGGGCTTGCTGACGTCGATCGCCTACAGCGAGATCCCAAGGAACATTCCGCTCCTCCGGCACAAGGTCCGCAGGATCTTCGAGCGAGCCAAGGTCGAGGAAGGCGGCCATCGCGGCAAGGCGCTGCTGCACATCATAGAGACCTACCCCCGCGAGGAGCTGTTCCAGAGCACCGTCCCGGACCTGACCCGGACGACCGTCGGCATCCTCAACCTGCAGGACCGGCAGCGCGTCAAGCTGTTCCTGAGGCGCGACGCGTTCCGGCGCTTTTTTTCCTGCCTGGTCTTCGTGCCGCGCGAAAAATACACGACCGCGATTCGACGCAAGATCGAGGCGCTGCTCAAGGACGCCTTCGCCGGCGTGTCGGTCGATTCGGCCGTACAGATCTCGGAATCCGCGCTCGCGCGCGTGCACATCATCGTGCGAACGGCGGCGGGCGAACGGCCGCGCATAAGCATCCAGAAGATCGAGGAGCAGCTCGCGGAACTCGTGGTGACGTGGTCGGACCGCCTGCACGCCGAATTGCTCGAGGAATTCGGCAGCGACGAAGGCGATCGTCTGTTCCGGTCCTACGGCACGATCTTCCCGGCCGGATACCAGGAAGACACGCTGCCGAGGGAGGCCTGTTCGGACATTCAGGCGATCGAGGAGATGCTGCAGGGCGGCGACGAACGCAGCGTCGATCTCTACACGGCCGAAGCCCTCGAGCCCGGCGACATGCGCTTCATCGTCTACAGCGCGGGCAGCCCGATCGCCCTGTCGGATGCGCTGCCGATTCTCGAAGCCATGGGCTGCAGCGTCTACACGGAGCGGCCCTACGAAGCGACGCTGCGCAGCGGTGAGTCGATCTGGATTCAGGATTTCCACCTGCGGCACGAAGGCGATTCCGGCATCGACGTCGAAACCATCTCGGAACGCTTCGAACGCTGCTTCATGGCGGTCCGCAACGGCATCGTCGAAAACGACGGGCTCAACCGCCTCGTCGTCGGAGCCGGTCTCGACTGGCGCCAGGTGGCGCTGCTGCGCTGCTATGCCAAGCATATCCTGCAGCTCGGCGTGCCGTTCAGTCAGACCTACATGGAGGACGTCCTCGTCGCACACGCAGGCCTCGTCCGCAATCTCGTCCGGCGCTTCGAACTCCTGTTCGACCCCGCGATCGGGAATTCGCGCCGTCGCCGCGAATTGACCGAGATCGACCGCAAGGTCCGGCGCGGCCTTGCCAGGGCGCGCAACGTCGACGAAGACCGCATCCTGTCGTCGTTCGCGGGCGGCATCGACGCGACCTTGCGCAGCAACTATTTCCTGAGCGCGGGCGGCGATCCGAAGCGCTGCATCGCGATCAAGCTGGACCCGTCGAAACTTCCCGAGGTGCCGCTGCCGAAGCCGAAGTTCGAGGTCTTCGTCTACGCGCCCGAGGTCGAGGGCGTGCACCTGAGGGGCGGAGACATCGCCCGCGGCGGTTTGCGCTGGTCCGACCGCCGCGAGGATTTCCGGTCGGAAGTACTCGGACTCATGAAGGCGCAGGTCGTCAAGAACACGGTCATCGTACCGACCGGCGCCAAAGGCGGATTCTTCCCGAAGCAGGCCCCCGGGGACGATCGCGAGGCGATCTTCGAGAACGGCGTCGAGTGCTACAAGACGTTCATCCGCGGCCTGCTCGACCTGACGGACAACGTCGTCGACGGCGAAGTCGTAACACCGGAGGGCATCGTGGCGCGCGACGGCGACGACCCCTATCTCGTCGTCGCCGCCGACAAGGGCACGGCGACGTTCTCGGACATTGCGAACGAGCTGTCGGCCGAGTACGGCTTCTGGCTCGACGATGCGTTTGCCTCGGGCGGCTCCGCGGGTTACGACCACAAGAAGATGGGCATCACCGCGCGCGGCGCGTGGGAAGCCGTCAAACGCCACTTCCACGAGATGGGCGTCAATACGCAGAAGGACGCGTTCACCGTCGCCGGCATCGGCGACATGAGCGGCGATGTGTTCGGCAACGGCATGTTGCTGTCCAAGACGATCCGGCTGGTCGCGGCGTTCAATCATCGCCGCATATTCATCGATCCGGACCCCGACCCGGCGACGAGCTACAAGGAGCGGCGGCGGCTGTTCCGCAAACCCGGATCGACGTGGGACGACTACGACGAGAAACTCATCTCGAAAGGCGGCGGCGTATTCTCCCGCCAGGCGAAGACGATTCGCCTCAGCCGCGAGGCGCGCAAGCTGCTCGATATCGACGAGGCGTCCGTACAGCCCGACGAGTTGATTCGCGCAATCCTCGCAATGCGCGTCGATCTCCTCTGGAACGGCGGCATCGGCACCTATGTCAAGGCGAGCGGCGAAAGTCATTCGGACGTCGGCGATCGCAGCAATGACGCGTTGCGCGTCAACGCCGACGAACTGCGCTGCAAGGTCGTCGGCGAAGGCGGCAACCTCGGCCTCACGCAGCGGGCGCGTGTCGAATACAGCCTGCTCGGCGGCCGCATCAATACCGACTTCATCGACAATTCGGGCGGCGTCGACAGCTCCGACCGCGAGGTGAACATAAAGATCCTGCTCAGTGACGTCGCCAAGCAAAAGAACATGTCACGCCTGCGGCGCGACGAACTGCTCGCGTCGATGACGGACGACGTAGCCAACCTGGTGCTGCGCAACAACTACCTGCAGACTCAGTCGATCAGCATGAGCGAAATGGCGTCGGCGGACCGGCTCGACGAGCACGCACGCGTCATCGCCAACCTCGAGCGATCGGGCCTGCTCGACCGCGATCTCGAATTCCTGCCGGACGAGGCGGAGATCGAGGATCGCCGCACGCGCAAGCAGGGCCTCACGCGTCCGGAACTCGCCGTCGTGATCAGCTACGCCAAGATCGATCTGTACAACGGCCTGCTCGAGTCCGACTCCACGCTGGCCGAGTTCCTGGACATCGATCCGCAGCGTTACTTTCCCGACGTATTGCGCAGGCGCTACGCGGACCTGATTCCGCGCCATCGCCTGAGCCGCGAGATCCTGGGCACGCTGATCGCGAACGACATCGTCAACCGCATGGGTCCGTCGTTCGTGAGGCGCACGCAGGGCGACACGGGCGCCAGCACGATGACGATCGCGCGCGCCTACGAAATCGCGCGCATCATCTGCCGGGCCCGGCCATTGCTCAAGGACATCGAGGGGCTGGAACACGTCGTTTCGGCCGAGGCGCAGATGCTGATGATGTTCGAGATCAGCCGTTCGCTCCGCCATGCCTGCTACTGGCTCATCGAGCAGCACGGCGACGGGCTCGATATCGTGCGCAACGTCGCGCGCCTCAAGGACGGCATGGCCAGGATCTATACGCGATCGGGCAGCTACATGTCCGCGGCCACGAGTGCGCGCGTCGCAGCGGCCGAAGAGCGGTGGGTGTCGATGGGGGTGCCGCAGAAGATCGCCAGCCGCGTTGCGCACCTGTTGCTGACCCGCCCGGCGCTCGACATCGTCGATCTCGCCGTGGACCGGAGGCGCGACGTCATCGACTCGGCACGCCTGTATTCCGCCTTCAACGACGCGCTCGGCCTCAGCTGGCTGCACCATTCGGCCGAGGACCTCGAGGTCAGCGGACGCTGGCAGGCGATGGCGCGCAACAATCTCCGCGAGGAGTTTTACCGCATCCGGCGCGAGCTGGGTAACCGGCTGCTGACGAAACGCGGCACGCGCGATTCAGGCGAGGTGGCGCGGCTCTGGCTCGAGAAGCACACGCACGAGGTCCGGCACTTCACGAGCATGGTCGAGGAAATGAAGCTTCGCGATGCCGTCGATTTTGCTACGCTGTCGGTGGCCGCGCAGGAACTGCGGCACCTGATCTCGAACTAGGGCCCGCCGATGGTGCGGGCTCTCAGGCAAACGACGGAGAAACAATGGCCGGCAAGCTCGTACTCTGCCGTCACGGTCAGAGTGACTGGAACCTGAAGAACCTGTTCACGGGTTGGAAAGACGTCGATCTCACCCGGCAAGGCAATGACGAGGCCGTCGCAGCGGGCAGGTTGCTGGCCGAACTCGGCTACGATTTCGACATCGCCTACACCTCGGTTCTCAAACGCGCGATCCGAACCCTGTGGCACGTTCTCGACCGGATGGACCGGATGTGGATCCCCGTCGTTCGCGACTGGCGCCTCAACGAACGCCACTACGGCGCGCTGCAGGGACTCAACAAGGCCGAGACGGCCGCAAAATACGGCGACGACCAGGTGCACGTCTGGCGCCGCAGCTACGACATCCCGCCGCCCGAGATGGCGGCCGACGACGAGCGTCATCCGAAGTTCGACGCGCGCTACGCGGGCATCGACGGACTGCCCGGCACGGAATCGCTGAAACTGACGCTCGAACGCGTGCTGCCGTGCTGGGAGGAACTCATCGCACCCGATCTTCGCGCCGGCAAGAACGTGTTGATCGCCGCGCACGGCAACAGCCTGCGCGCGCTCGTCAAGATGCTCGACGAGGTCTCCGACGAAGAAATCACGGGCTTCAACATCCCGACCGGCGTACCCCTCGCCTACGAACTCGACGACGATCTTTCGCCCCTCTCGCGTGAGTTTCTCGGCGACCCCGAGGAGATCGCAAAAGCCGCCGCCGCGGTTGCCGTGCAGGGCCAGGCGAAGTGATCCTGACCCTCGGTGATCGCCGGCCCGAATTCGAGGGCGGCGGTCACTTCGTCGCGGACAACGCGACGCTTATCGGCAGCGTGCGACTGAAGGACCGGGCCAGCGTCTGGTTCGACTGCGTGCTGCGCGGCGACAACGACTGGCTCGTCGTCGGCGAGCGCAGCAACGTGCAGGACGGCTCGGTGCTGCATACCGATCCCGGTATCGAGCTCGTCATCGGCGCCGGCGTGACGATCGGTCACAGAGTCGTGCTGCACGGCTGCACGATCGGCGACAACTCGCTGATCGGCATCGGCAGCACGGTACTCAACGGAGCGAGGATCGGCAGGAACTGCATCGTCGGCGCGCATTCGCTCGTGACCGAGAACAAGGCATTCCCCGACGGCTCGCTGATCATCGGCTCGCCGGCGCGGGTCGCGCGCGTGCTGAACGACGAGGAGATCGGGAAGATCGGCCGCTCGGCGAGCGTCTACGTCGATAACGCGGCGCGTTTCAACTCAGACCTGCGTCCGCGGGTCTGAGCGCCGTCCGGCCTTCGACGGGTCCACAACACGAATCAGCCCTTCCTGCGTCGTCGA
>JAKSCZ010000513.1 GCA_022360335.1 Pseudomonadota bacterium | reverse complement strand
GGAGACTGGCGTGTATCCTACCCGAATCACAGCGGAGAGAACGCCATGAGCGAGGAACGCTTTATCGACCTCGAGATGCGGCTGGCGCACCAGGACCGGATGCTGCAGGAACTCGACGAGGCGCTGGCGACACAACAGGCAAAACTGATGCGGCTCGAGGAACTCTGCCAGGCGCTGACCGATCGTCTGCGTGCACTCGGCGAGGCCGGAGCGGACGGCGATCCGGCCGACGAGCGTCCGCCGCACTATTGATTCTCGGTGTTTTCCGACCCCGATATCCTCTGAGTTTCGTTGACGTATTATGGTGTCAGTCACCTTATTTTCAGTCTAAAGGTGACTGGCACCTTTAGACTGAAAATAAGGTGACTGACACCATAATACGTGTTGCCGGAGAGTCGTCATGACCAGGAAACTCAGGCTGTTCGTTGTTCCGCTGCTGGTCGCCGCGGGCGGCAGTTTCGCCCAGGATTACGTGCCCGCCGAGCTTGCGGACTGGCGGCAGTGGGTACTGGAGGGCAGCGAATACCGCGATTGTCCGTTCTATTTCGATCGCGGTGCGACCGAGCGCGGCGATTTTCTGTGCGCGTGGCCGGGACGGCTGGAACTCGATGTGACGGCGACCGGCGGGCGCTTCGCGCAACGGTGGACCGTGCACGGCGAGGATCGGTGGGTGCTCCTGCCGGGCAGCGCGGAGCACTGGCCCGACCAGGTTCGGGTCGACGGCCGGGCGGTCGAGGTCGTCGCCCGGGACGACACGCCGGGCGTCCGCCTCTCACCGGGCAGTCACAGCGTCACGGGTCGCTTCGCGTGGGACCAGCGACCGGGTGTCCTGCGCGTGCCCCCCGAGAGCGGGCTGCTGGCGCTGACCGTCGACGGCCGCGCGATTGCACGGCCCGAACTCGGCGGCAACGGCGTGTTCCTGGGCGAGCGCCAGCGCGACGTGCGTGCCGTGGATTCGGTAACGGCCGTCGTCTACCGGCTCGTCGCGGACGACGTACCGACACGGCTCGTGACCCGGTTGCAGATCGACGTATCGGGCAGCGTGCGCGAGGCGGTCTTCGGGCCGATTTTGCCGGGCGGCTTCGTGCCGCTCGGGCTGCAGAGTCAACTCCCGGCGAGATTCGAGGCGGACGGCAACCTGCGGCTTCAGGTACGGCCCGGCCGCTGGCTTGTCGTCCTGACCGCACGCGCCCCGACCGTCCTGAACGAGATCCCGGCCGCTACGGCCGGCACCAATCTGCCCGAGACCGAGATCTGGAGTTACCGGTCCAACGACCGTCTGCGCGTGACGGCCGCGGAAGGGCTGCCTCCCGTGGACCCGGCGCAGGTCGACGTGCCGGGCCCCTGGATGTCGTTCCCGGCGTTCCGCGTCGGTAACGGAACGACGTTCACGATCGACGAACGCAGCCGCGGCCTTGTCTCGGCGGCTAACGAGCTGACCCTCGATCGGACCCTGTGGCTCGATTTCGACGGCGGCGGCTTCACGGTCGAGGATACGATCGGCGGCGTGATGCGTACCGGATGGCGCCTCGATATGGGCGGTGCGTATTCGCTGCTGGCTGCGGCGGAGGACGGCGACAGTCTGCTCATTACCGGCGGCGCCGGGGAAGGACAGACCGGCGTCGAGCTGCGGCGGGCCGAGGTCGATCTCGAGACGCTCGGCCGCAGTGCGACGCGCGGATCGATGTCCGCGACCGGCTGGAACACGCGTTTTGCACGGGTCGAAACGCGGCTGAACCTGCCGCCGGGGCACAAACTGCTGACGGCGCCGGGTGTCGACGTCGCGGTCGGCGGCTGGGCGTCGGAGTGGAAACTGCTCGACTTCTTTCTCGTGCTGATCATCACGATCGCGGTATGGCGACTGTTCAACCCGGCCGCGGGCATCATTGCGCTGCTCGCACTCGTCCTCAGTTTCCATGAGGCGATGGCGCCGACCTGGCTGTGGCTCAACCTGCTCGTCGCTATCGCATTGCTCCGCGTGGCGCCCGAAGGGCGACTGTACCGGATCGTGCGCGCTTACCAGTTGCTCAGTGCGGCCGCGCTCGTCATCGCGCTCGTGCCGTTTTTCGCGAGCCAGCTGCGCATGGCGATCTACCCGCAGCTCGAACCGCAGTACAGCCGGTACGCGGGCGATCCTTACGTGGACGACGAAGGCGCCATGTACGAGATGGCGCCGGCGGTCCGCGCGCCACGAAAAGCCGACAGTGCGACGGCGCGATCGCTTCCGGCCGCAGCGGAGACGATCGAGGAAGTCGTCGTCACCGGCAGCCGGGTGCAATCGAAGTTCTCGCGCTATGCGCCCAATGCAATCGTGCAGGCCGGCCCCGGCATCCCGTCCTGGCGCTGGAACACCCACACGCTGAGCTGGAGCGGCCCCGTCGATCCGGATCAGGCAATGCGGCTCGTCATTCTGCCGCGCCGGCTCGTCAGCGTGCTGCGTTTCGTCGAGGTAGCATTGATGCTGCTGTTCGCGGGTATCCTGGCCGCCGAGATCGCGAATCGACGGTGGGCCTTGCCGGGCGGATTCTCACCGGGTCGCAGCTCCGTGACGAGCGCGCTGCTGGCCGGTGTCGGCGCGGCGATACTGCTCGCGAGTCCGCCGGCCGGCGCGCAGACGCCGGATACGGACCTGCTCGACGAGTTCGGGAAGCGCCTGCTCGAGCCCCCCGACTGCGTACCGCGCTGCGCGGAGATCGTCGCGGCCGACGTCACCGTCGGTGCGCGTTCGATCGAGATGGAACTCGGCGTGCACGCGATGGAAGACGTCGCCATCCCGTTGCCGGGCGCCGAGCGCGGCTGGCGTCCGACGGCCGTGCTCGTCGACGGCGGCGCCGACGCACGCGTATTGCGCAAACGCGACGGGACATACTGGTTACACGCGAGACCGGGACAGCTCCGCGTGACCCTGCGCGGCGCGATCCCGGCTGCGGACAGTCTCGAAATACCGTTCCCGACACCGGCGCGCGTCATCCGCGCCGTCGCCGACGGCTGGACCGTTGCGGGCATCAGGGACCGTCGCCTGCTGTCCGGTTCGCTGCAATTGTCGCGACTGCAGACAGGCGGCGCCGATGACACGGCGCGCTGGGAGAGCAGCCGGTTCCCGCCGTTTGCGAAAGTCGAACGGACGATCGAACTGGACCTCGACTGGCGAGTCCGTACGTCGGTCCACCGGATTGCACCCGACGAAGGCGCTGTGACGCTCGACATACCGCTCATCGACGGCGAGACGATCGTCAGCGGCGACTTCACGGTCGAGGACGGGCGGGTGCTGGTGACGATGGGTCCGCAGCAGCGCGTCGTTTCCTGGACGTCGAATCTGCGACGGGCGTCGCCACTGACGCTGTCGGCGACGCAGGACGGGCCGTGGCATGAGGTGTGGCGCGTCGCCGTCGGCAACATCTGGAATGCCTCGTTCGCCGGTATTCCCGAGAGCAACACGAGCGACAACGTCGACGACGTGCGCGTCGCGGAGTTCGCGCCGCGTGCCGGCGAAAGCCTCGAGATCCTTGCGACACGGCCGAAAGCAAGCGCCGGATCGACGCTGGCCTTCGACGCGGTGGCCCTCGACATCGCCTACGGCAATCGCAGTCACGACGCCGGTCTCCAACTGGATTACCGCAGCACGCGCGGCGCACAGCACGTCATCCGACTGCCGGCCGCTGCGGAACTCACCGAAGTGCGTATCGACGGCCGGACGCAGTCGATACGCGCCGGGGCCGGCGAGCTGACCGTGCCGATACTGCCGGGCGAGCATGCGATCGCCATCGACTGGCGCGGGCCGGGCGGAATGGGATTGCGCACGAGGACGCCCGACATCGACCTCGGCGCACCAGCGAGCAACATCGAGATCGCCATGTCGCGCCCCGGCGACCGCTGGTTGCTCGGGACGACCGGTCCGCAACTCGGCCCGGCCGTCCTGTACTGGCCCGAACTCGCCGTGCTGGTCCTGTTCGCGCTGATACTCGGCCGGACCGGCCTGTCGCCGCTTCGCACGCGGCACTGGCTTTTGCTCGGGCTCGGCTTCAGCACGTTCAGCTGGCCGGTGCTCGGCATCGTCGTCGCGTGGTTGCTCGTCTGCGGCGGCCGTGAACGACTCGATGCGAGTACGCTGGACGGGTGGCGTTTCAAGCTGGTGCAGGCCGTCGTCGCCGGCCTGACCGTGATGTCGCTGCTGGCGATTCTGGGCTCGTTGCCGCAGGGTCTTCTGGGAACGCCCGACATGCACGTAACCGGGCACAACTCCTACGGGACCGAGCTGGGCTGGTTCGCCGACAGCAGCACGTCGGTATTGCCGGTCGCGTCGGCGTTGACCGCGCCGATGTGGATTTACAAGGTCCTGATCCTGGCGTGGGCCCTCTGGCTGAGTTTCGCACTCGTACGCTGGCTGCCGTGGGTCTGGAAATGCTTCAGCGCAGACGGTTACTGGCGAAGGAAGGCGGACGCACGGGAGCTTTCGTGAGATTCGTGCGGATCAAACGGCTGATTCCGGCATTCGTACTCCTGTGCCCGATCGCTGCACAGGCGAGCGATTGCGTCGTTCTGCTGCACGGGCTGATGCGAAGCTCGACGTCGATGGGCAAGATGCAGCGCGCACTCGAAGCGGCGGACTACACGGTGGCGAACATCGATTACCCGTCGCGTGAGCACACGGTCGAGGAACTGGCGGAAATCGCCGTGCCCGACGGGCTGGCTGCCTGCCGCGCCCACCGGGGTCTCGGACGAATCCATTTCGTGACGCATTCGCTCGGGGGCATTCTCCTGCGCCAGTATCTCAGCACGCACACGATCGAGGAGCTCGGGCGTGTCGTCATGCTCGGGCCGCCCAACCGGGGAAGTGCAGCCGTCGACGAACTCGGTGGCGTGCCCGGCTTCGACTGGCTCAACGGTCCGGCCGGACGGCAGCTCGGCAAGGGCGATGACAGCGTACCGCTCAAGCTGGGCCCTGCCGACTTCGAGCTCGGCGTCATCGCCGGCAACCGCACGATCGATCCCGTGACGTCCGCGGTACTGGAGGACCCCGACGACGGACGGGTTTCGGTCGCGGACACCGAACTCGACGGCATGGCCGATCACGTCGTCGTCGATCATTCACACGCGTTCATGATGCGCATGCGCCGTACGATCGAGCTGACGATCCGGTTTCTCGGGACAGGGAGTTTCGACGAACCGTAGAGGTGGATTTACCTGCTCGAGCGATACCGTCAGCTCGCGCCGGTGCGCGTCGTGCATGCGGTCGCCGAACCTGTAGATCTCTGATTTATAGTTATTTTTCCGTCATTCTACGTTCTGACCGAGTACGGTCACTCGATCGCGAACGACGCGGCCGCAGACGTTCCCAGCGGTCCGCGGGGAACCGTGAGGTGGAAGACAGTACCGTCGCGTTCGACCTCGACGGTGACGGATTCGCCGAACTCGCCCTGCAGAATGGCGAGCATCAGGTCCCGTTCGTTGTACACGCGCTCCTGACCGTAGCGGCGCACGGCGTCACCGGCTTGCAGACCCGCCGCCTCGCCGGCCGATCCCGCCAGTACGGCGCGTACGGGTACGGCGAGCCGCGTCTCCCCCCTGGCACGCAGGTATTGCTCGTACCGTTCTTCGCCGAGTTCTTCTCTGAACGGAGCGGAGCCCCGCATCATCGCATAGGCATCGGGATTGGTTTCGAGTACCTGCCGCATCTGTTGGAACATCCGCTCCTCCATCCGCAGGCGCGCTTGCTCGCGCAAGGTCTCCAGACCGGCGATTTCGTCTTCGGTCCACCCCATTTCGCGAAGTCTCTCGTTCGCTCGAGCCGCACGATTCTCCATCATGTCGCGCAGCCGGTCCTGTGCGTCGTTCGAGCCGCCGGCCGCCGCGACGAAGCCGTCGTTCACGACGACGTCGGCCGGGATCGTTGCTTGCGCCTGTCGGGGTACGGGTAGTGCGCGGGCCGGCGCGGCGTCGTTCGACACCCGGGCTTCGAGCTTTGCCAGTCGATCGCGCAGCCCGTCCAGCCCCTGTGCCGTCGTCGCCACGGCAGTCGCGGGCCCGGGTTCGGACCTTCCGATAATCGTCACTACCAGCAGCGCAGCGGCGGCGCCTGAAACGAAGCCGATGATGGCCGAGCGAAACGGTTCACGCATGCTTGAGGTGTCCTGTCAGGATGCAGCTTTTTTCCCCGCCGCCGCCGTCCGCAGCAACGGGCCGAGAAACTCGCCGGTGAACGATCCCTTTGTCGCGGCGACGTCCTCCGGCGTTCCGGCGGCGATGATTTCGCCGCCTCCGTCGCCACCCTCGGGGCCGAGATCGAT
>JAKSCZ010000383.1 GCA_022360335.1 Pseudomonadota bacterium | reverse complement strand
CTGGGTGCCGGCATCGGCCAACGTCGATATGTACGCGAAAGGCGACATCGATGCCGGACTCGACGAGAGGCTGCGCCCGCTGTCGGACCGCCAACTCGGCTGGATTCGCGCGTTGCAGGATGCCGGGCAGCTGCGGCTCGTGTTCAACAAGGCGTTGTTCACCAACGGCGATTCGCGGGAGCCCGAACTGGCCGGCATCAAAGGGGCGATCATGGGCTCGTTCTACATGCTGGCGATAACGCTTCTGTTGTCGTTCCCGATCGGTGTGGCGGCGGCGATCTATCTCGAGGAGTTCGCGCCGCGGAATCGATGGTCGGACCTGATCGAGGTCAATATCAACAATCTCGCAGCGGTGCCGTCCATCGTGTTCGGTTTGCTCGGACTCGCCATATTCATCGATTGGCTGGCATTGCCGCGATCGGCGCCGCTCGTCGGCGGCCTGGTCCTGACGCTGATGACCCTGCCGGTCATCATCATTGCCTCGCGCGCGGCGATCAAGTCCGTACCCGTGTCGATCCGGGAGGCCGCTTTCGGCATGGGCGCCTCGGAGATGCAGGTCGTTTTCCACCACGTCATACCGCAGGCACTGCCGGGTATGCTGACCGGAACGATACTCGGCATGAGCCGTGCGCTCGGCGAGACGGCGCCGCTGCTGATGATCGGCATGGTCGCCTTCGTCGTCGACATTCCGGGCGGTTTCACGGACCCGGCCACGGCTCTGCCGGTACAGATCTTCCTATGGGCCGACAGTCCGGAGCGGGCCTTTGCCGAGCGGACGTCGGCGGCGATCATCGTGCTGCTCGGCTTCCTCGTCGTCATGAACCTTGCGGCGGTGCTCATCCGGCGCCGCATGGAGCACGGCGCGCAGCGGTTCGATTGAGACGCGACGGCAGCTGGGTGACAATCCCGTCGATGAGTCAACATGAATCGGACATGGCAGCGGCGAACGAGGCTTTCCCCCGGACGGGCTTGTCCGGCCAGCAGACGACGCTCGGCGGGGAGACGGTCGGCAGCATTCGGTCGCAGAACCCGTTCATGGTTGCCGAGAACGTCAACGTACACTACGGCGACATACACGCGATACGGAATGTGTCGCTCGAGATCGGTAAGAGAGAGGTCATCGCGCTGATCGGCCCGTCGGGCTGCGGGAAGACGACTTTCCTGCGTTGTCTCAACCGCATGAACGACTCGATCGAGTCGGCGCGCGTCACCGGGCAGATCACGCTCGACGGCCGGGACATCTATCGGAAGCAGCAGGATCCGGTGGCCCTGCGTGCCAGGGTCGGCATGGTATTCCAGAAGCCCAATCCGTTTCCGAAGAGCATCTACGACAACGTCGCTTACGGGCCGCGCATTCACGGTCTTGCCGCGGACAGGGCCCAGCTCGACGATATCGTTCACACGAGTCTCGAGCGGGCGGGTCTGTTGAAGGAAGTAAGAGACCGTCTGGACGAACCCGGACTGAGTCTCTCGGGCGGTCAGCAGCAGCGCCTTTGCATTGCGCGGACGATCGCGGTCAATCCCGAGGTGATCCTGATGGACGAGCCGTGCTCGGCGCTCGATCCGATCGCGACGGCACGTATCGAAGATCTCATTGACGAGCTGTGCGAGGACTACGCGATCGTGATCGTTACGCACTCGATGCAACAGGCGGCACGTGTGTCACAGCGTGTGGCCTATTTCCATCTGGGATTGCTGGTCGAGGTCGACGAGACCAATCGCATCTTTACCAATCCCCAGCACAAGCTGACAGAGGACTACATCACCGGCCGGATCGGCTGATCCGTCCGCCGAGGCGCTCCTGGTAGCGCTCCGCAGAGAAGCCGATCTCGACGAATTCGCCGGCAACCAGGATCGGCCGTTTGGCGAGCGTCGGGTGTTCCGCGATCGCGCCTGCGGCGCTCGCCGTGTCCATTGCATCCCTTACGTCGGCGGGCAGGCCACGCCAGGTCGTGCTGCGCCGATTGACGACGGTCTGCCAGTCGTACGTTCCGAGCCACGCCTGCACGATCTCCACCTGCAGGCCGTCTTCACGCACGTCGTGATAGCGGTACGCGATGCCATGGTCATCGAGCCAGCGTCGCGCCCTGCGACAGCTGTCGCAATTCCTGAGTCCGTAGAACGTCAATCCGGCCATCTCAATCCGCCTCGCGCAACAATTCG
>JAKSCZ010000263.1 GCA_022360335.1 Pseudomonadota bacterium | reverse complement strand
TACTGGTGGCCCGACAGCACATCGGAAGGACGACTGCCCCCGCCTCGAGGCGGCAGGTACTTCATCGGAATGAGTGAACTTCTCGGTGAGCTGGAGCCGAGCGGCAACTAGCGCCGGGTAGCGAGAAACGGCATTTGTCCGGGGCACGAGATCACCCGTTTGACGGACCCGGCCTCCGCGGACGTCGGTCGGGACGAGCATTCGATCCTGCGAAAACGGCGATTCCGGATAGTTTGTTTCGTTGTACGCAAATGCCGGGGCCGCTCAGTATGGCGCCCATGGACGAAGACGCGCTCATGGAAAGGAGCGATACGGACTTGCTGGCGGCTGTGCTCGACAGGCGCGCCGCGGAACGACTGCTGCTGCGCTTCGGCAATCTGAGAACGCTGCTCAAGGCCGAGTCGCGGGAGATTCTCGCCTGCGACGGCGTCGGTCGCGGACGGCTCGGTGCGTTGCGCGCCCTGCCCGAACTCGCCCGCCGCTTCTATGCCGAATCCCTGCCCGCCGGCATGGCGATCCGGAGCCCGGCGGACACCGAGCGTTTTCTGCAATCGCGCATGCGTCATCTCGACCACGAGCTGTTCTGCTGCCTGTATCTGGACAATCGCCACCGCGTGCTGCGCTTCGACGAGCTGTTCCGCGGCACGATCGACGGCACGAGCGTCTACCCGCGCGAGGTCGTCAAAGAGGCGCTGGCCGTCAATGCCGCCGCGGTCATACTCGCGCACAATCACCCGAGCGGCGTTGCCGAGCCCAGCCAGGCCGACGAACGCATCACGCGGCGCCTGAAGTCGGCCCTCGAACTCGTCGATATCCGACTCCTCGACCACCTCGTCGTCGGCGACGGCCGGGCCACGTCGCTGGCCGCTCGCGGGATACTCTGACGGGCCCTTGTATTGCACGGACCCGGCTGGTATAAAGTCTCGCTCTCTGCCCGCCCGCCGCGAGCAACTGCCAATAAAATCAGAGACTTAAACTAATGTCTAAGGTTTGCCAAGTGACCGGGAAGCGGCCGATGAGCGGCAACAACGTTTCCCATGCACACAACAAGACGCGTCGCCGCTTTCTGCCCAACCTGCAGAACAAGCGCTTCTGGCTCGAATCCGAGCAGCGCTGGGTGCGCCTGCGCGTCTCGCACAAAGGGATGCGCATCATCGACAAGCACGGTATCGAGAAGGTCGTTGCCGATCTGCGCGCCGGCGGCACGCACGTCTGATCGCGGGAGAATCTTAAACCATGGCAAAAGGAAATCGCGACAAGATCAAGCTGGTCTCGAGCGCCGGCACGGGCCACTACTACACGGCCACGAAGAACAAGAAGCTCCATCCCGGGAAGCTGGAGACCAAAAAGTACGATCCGACGATCCGCAAGCACGTGATCTACAAGGAAGCGAAAATAAAATAATGTAGGAGCGAGCTTGCTCGCGACAGTCGCCCGCAAGGCGAGTTTATGCCCTTGGGTGCTCCTACGAAAAAAAGCCCGCTCGTCGCGGGCTTTTTTGTTATCCCTCGACAGGCGCCTCGGGTGGCACCGGCGGCGTCAGGGTCGCGCTGCGGATGATCGCGTCGGCCTGCTCGGCGTACTTCTCGTAGTAGTAAGGCGTCGCGCCGAGATAATACATGAAGTAGAGCTTCTCGTTCGCGACGAACGCACCGACGGTGCCTTTCAGTTTCGGGTTGTCGGTCACGGTGGCCTCGACGTCGAACATGACGCCGCGGTCCTCGCCGAAACGATGCGGCCTCAGGTTCATCGTCTCGACGACCGCGTTGCCTTCGCCGAACATCTTGACGAAGGTCGACTGGGCAAGTTCCTCGAGTTCATTGGGCAGCATGTCCTTGCGAAACAGCGGCAGCGCGGCGTCTTTCTGCCGGCTCGTGATCAGCGCTTCACCGTCGGCGACCTCGGGTACGAACACGAGCTGGTTCAGCATCAGTCCGTCCTGGGTCCATTTCTGGCTGTTCTTGCGGTCGCCCCCGTATGCATTGTAGGGCGCCTTGTTCCAGCCGCTGCCCGCATCGACGTACAGCGTGTCGACGGCGTTGACGCCCGTGGTGACCAGCGTGTACCCCGTAACGCAACCGGACGCCGCCAGCAGTGCCGGCGCCAGGACCATGACTCTTAGTTTCTTCATTGTTCTTCCTCAAGATAAAACTCGATCATCGCTCGATCGCTGGCCTCCGGATCGGCCTCCAGATAGGCCCGAAAGCTGTCCTGCGCGGCGGGCAGGTCGCCGCACTTCAACAACAGGTAGCCGAGATTCGAATACGCCTCGGGCGGCGGTTCGCCGAGTTCGATCGAATGACGGTACGCCGAGATCGCCAGCTCCGCGTCCCCTTCCTCGCCGCGCTGCCGGAACATCTCGCCATAGAAGTAGCGCACGAGGCTCGGATTGACTCCGATCTGCGCGTGCCGCTCGAGCAAAGCCTTGGTCCGGCCGAAGCGATTCGTGGCGATCTGATCTTCCATCAGCATCGGGTAGTACTTGTTGAGGATGTCGAGGAAGGCCTCGTCCGCCACCTGCTCCTGATCCGGCACGCCGTAGCGTGTCGTGACCCAGCTCTTCAGATAGTCGGCGCGATCGTGGGACGCCGGATGCGTCCTGGCGAACATACCGTGATCCTGGCGTTTGACCGCGGCCGATTCCTCTTCCTCGATGATCCGCTCCCAGACGCGGTATGTTGCATGCGGATCGTAGGCGGCATCGGCGACCAGAATAGTGCCGAGCAGGTCCGCTTCGGTTTCCTGCTCGCGACTGAAGGACAGCGCACTCAGGATCGCCGTCATCTGGCCGAAAGGCGACGCGACGCCCGTGGCCAGCGTGACGACGATGTCGAACACCGACCCGGATGTCATCTTGCGGCGCAAGGCGCGAAATCTCTCGAGCGAATGCAGGCGCGTATAGTGCGCAATCTCGTGACCCACGACGGCGGCGATCTCGTCCGTGGAAGCCGAGCGGACGATCAGACCGGTCCAGATCTGCATCATGCCCGTCGCCGTCATGGACGCGTTGAAATTCGAGTTGCGAATGACGTAGACGCGGAAGTCGTTGCAGTAGTCGGCAGCGACGCGACAAACGATGCCGTCGATGTAGGCCTTCATCTCCGGATCGCGGATCAGCAGCGCCGACTTGCCGATGGAACGCTCCAGTTCCTTCATCTCGTTCCACAGGCCTTTCTCATCGCGCGCTTCGTCGGGCTCG
>JAKSCZ010000453.1 GCA_022360335.1 Pseudomonadota bacterium | reverse complement strand
GCCGTTCATGATGCCCTTGTTGTGCGTTGCCGCACGATACGGATCGACGAGGGCGATGTCGTTCCCGAGCACGATCGCATCGCGCACCCCGGGAGGCAGCGCGAAGGTCGCGCGTGCCGTGTACAGGGACCGGTCTGCGAGGTTCGACAGGATACGCAGCGCCACGCGGCCGCCGCAGGCCGCCTCGACGTCGGGTGCGATCGCCTCGCAGATCGAATTCACGAGATTCGCGCCCATTGCGTCGCGCGTGTCGACCATGAGGTGCAGCGCGATCAGGGGCTTGCCGTCGGGCAGCGCGAACAGCCGCAATTCGATATCGCGTACGCCGCCGCCGCGCGCGGTGAGCCGCGGATGAACGCGATTTGCGCGTTCCAGCAAGGCCCGTTTCGCGCCTTCGAGTGCCGCGACCGCGCGGTCCGGATCGTCGAGATCGCAGACGTGCACCTGGCCCGCGAGCAGCGAATCCCCGTTGCTCACGTCGAAGCCGCCCGTCTCGCGCGCGAGCGCGGCCGCACTGCTCAGGCCGGCGACGATCGACGGTTCCTCGACGACGAGCGGCGCCAGGCAGTCCCGGCCGTTGACGACGAAGTTCGGCGCAACGGCGAACGGCAGGCCGAACACGCCGACGACGTTCTCGATCGTGCGGTCCGCGCCTGCGGCGGACAGCACGTGATGCCCGCCCCGCAGCCGTGCGGCGTCGGCGTCGGCCAGCCAACCCAGCTCCTGCAGCGTCGCGATGCGTTCCGCGACGCCGAGCCGGTAGAAGCCGGAGATGCGCGAGTCGTTCAAGTCTGCTCCACGCGAACGCCCTGCGGGTCCAGCGCGCAGGCCACGACGCCGTGGACGAGGTCCCGCCGTCGCTCGACGAACGCGTCGAGCCGGTCCTCGCTGCGCCCGAGCAGGACGCCGACGTCGCCGCCGCCGGCGCCGGCGGGTTTGTAGATCAGGCCGTCCGCCATCGCTGCGTCCGTCAACTCGTCGTGACCAGCATCGAATATGCCGAGACCGTGGTCAACACTGAACTGCCGCAGTGCGCCGACATACGCCGGGTAGCAGTCCACGACCGCGTCACCCGAGCCCGTTCGCCAGGCTCTCGCCACGCGCCCGGACTCCGCCGCGAGCACCTCCCGCGAGGCGTGCTCCCTTGTATCGGCCAGGCGCGAGAGTTTGTCGCGGGTACTGGCCGGTACCCCCGTCGACAGGACGCGCACGCACAGACCCTCGGGCCAGCGCAGCGGCCGCACCCGGCGCCGCTCCCTGCGGAATTCGATGAGGCCGCCATGAACCGCCGCCGCGACGTCCACACCGCTGCCCGCACCCTGCTGCAACTCACTGTGTGCAAGCCACGCCTTGACGAAGACATCGGCGGATCGCGCGAGTGCCGCGACGAGCGCTACGGTCAGCGCCGCGCTCGAGCCGATGCCGAGCTTGCCGCGTTCGTCCGAAAAGGCCCGGGTGTCGAGGACGATGGCGAGCGCGGGCCGTTGCCCGCCGCATACGGACTCGACGATGGCGAACGGGTCGCCGCCCGACAGGCCCGGCGTCTCGAGTCGACAGCCGCCGTCTGCGCTGTCCCCGACCGTCGCCGTTGCGCGCCGATCCACGGCCATGCAGATCGCCGGCGCGCCGCACAGTACGGCGTACTCGCCCGCGAGCACGATCTTGCCCGGCGCGCTCGCGACGACGCTCATGCGCCCGCCTCGAGCCGCGCACCGTCGCCGAGTCCCGTCGTGGCGACGTCGGTGACGCCGGCCGTCGCCCGCAACGCCGCTTCGACATCGGAGATGCCGTCGCGCAGACAAACCGCCTTGACCTGCGGACCCGCATCGATCGTGAAGAACACGTCCACGCCGTCGGCCTGCAGGCGGCGTACCGTTTGCAGGCAACGCATCGTCGCCGCGTTCCAGAAGACCGTCGGCGGCCGCGACGCCCACATGATCGAGTGCATTTTCAGGCAGTTGTGTTCGGCGATTGCGGCGAGGCCCGGAAAGTCGCGACCCGCGATCGCCTCGCGCGCCGCGTCCAGGTCCCGATCCTGGCGCTCGACCCAGCTCGCGTAGAAAGGCGAGGTCCTGCGGCTGATCTCCATGGCCTCGGTCGAGCCCACGCGTTTGGGACCCGATTCCGTTATCGCGACGACGACCGACAGGGGCCAGTCGCGAGCCTCGCGGATGGTCCCGACCTCGATGTCGTCGCCGGCGTTGGCGAGTTCGACGAAGCCGCCGAACAGCGAGCGTGCGGCGGAACCCGACGCCCGGCCGGCCAGGCTCGCCAGCGCTCCCCGTTCGAGACGTCTGCCGGCTGCGGCCGCTCCCGCGACGGTCAGCGCGGCAAACGAGGACGCGGACGAGGCGAGTCCCGCCGCGATCGGGAAGTTACACGAACTGTCGATACGCGCGCTGGAGCGAGCGGGACCGGCGACCCTGTCGAGGCAGGCGGAAAGCCGCGGCAGCATCTGCCGATCGGGGACCCCGTTGACCGTCAACGAGTCGCGCTCGGCCGAATCGTCGAACCGGACCCGCATGCGCGTGTAAAGCTCACGCAACGTGATCGAGATCGAACCGACCGCGGGCAGATTGCGCTCCGCGTCGCGCTTGCCCCAGTACTTGATCAGGGCGATGTTCGGCTGCGCGATGGCGGTTGCCTGCATGCCGTAGCCGTCCTCGAGTGTCGTGCGAAGGACGCGAATTATATAAGCTACACGCCCCGCATGCGCAGGAAGAGCCGTGCCAGAGAACTTCAACGACCGAATCGCCGGCTACCAGGCGCGCGTCGATGCACGCCTCGATGCGGCGCTGCCGGCCGCGGCCCGGGCACCCGAACGCCTGCACGAAGCGATGCGCTATGCCGTATTCAACGGCGGCAAGCGCGTACGTCCGCTCCTCGTCTACGCGGCGGGGGAATGCCTCGGCGTCGACCCCGATCTGCTGGATGCGCCCGCGGCGGCGATCGAACTGATCCACGCGTTTTCCCTCGTTCATGACGACCTGCCGGCGATGGACGACGACGAGCTCAGGCGCGGCAAACCGACCGTGCACATCGCATTCGACGAGGCGACGGCCATACTCGCGGCGGACGCGCTCGTCCCGCTCGCTTTTTCGGTCATCTCCCGGATCGAGCACCGCTCGGCCGACGCGATCAATACGCTCGTCGCACTGATCGCCGACGGCTGCGGTTCGCACGGCATGACGGGCGGCCAGTCGATCGACCTCGCGTCCGAAGGCAAGACGCTGGCCGCGGCCGAACTCGAGCACATGTACTCGCTCAAGACCGGCGCGCTGATCCACGCTGCCGTCGTGTCGGCCTGTATCCTGCACGACGACCTGCCGGCAGACCGCTTTGCCGCGCTCGACGCGTTCGGCCGCGACATCGGCATCGCGTTCCAGATCAAAGACGACATTCTCGACATCGAAGGCGAAACGCACGTCATCGGCAAGCCGTCGGGATCCGACGAGAAGCTGGCCAAGGCCACCTATCCGTCGTTGTTCGGCGTCGGCGTTTCACACCGGCGCTGCGACGAACTCCTCGCCAGCGCGCTCGCCAGTCTCGAGCTCTTCGGGGAGGGTGCAGCCCCGCTCAAGTGGATCGCGCGATACATCGTCGAGCGCGGACGATAGCCCGTGACCGGATCGACACGCAGCATCCTGCATGTCGACATGGACGCGTTCTATGCGTCGGTGGAACAGCGCGACAACCCGGAGCTGCGCGGCAAACCGCTCGTCGTGGGCGGCGCGGCCAATCGCGGTGTCGTGGCCGCCGCCAGCTACGAAGCGCGCGAGTTCGGCATCCGTTCGGCGATGCCGATGCGGGACGCGTATCGCCGTTGTCCCGGCCTCCTGCGCGTCCGCCCGCGCATGTCGCACTACCGCGACGTATCGCGCCGGGTGTTCGACGTATTCCGCGGCGTGACGCCGCTCGTCGAGGGGCTGTCGCTCGACGAGGCGTTTCTCGACATCACCGCGAGCGTCGCGCTTCTGGGCTCGCCGGTCCAGATTGCGAGGACGATAAAGCAACGCATTCTCGATGCGACCCGGCTGACGGCATCCGTCGGAGTCGCAGAGAACAAGCTCGTCGCCAAAATTGCATCGGACCTCGATAAACCCGACGGGCTGACGGTTCTGTACCCGGCGGACTACGAGCGCCGGCTCGATCCGCTGCCCGTGTCCGTCATTCCGGGCGTCGGAAAAAAGACCCTGGAGCGGCTCGACGGAGCCGGCATAGAGACCGTGCGCGATCTCCGTCTCGCCGACGATAGCGTACTGAGGCCCGTGTTCGGGCGGTTTTGGCAGAAGACGAGGCAGCGCGCCGCCGGCGTCGACGACCGCCCCGTCGTTCCCGGGCGTGACGAGAAATCGATCAGCACCGAAGAAACCTACGATACCGATCTCGACGCTCGCGAAGACATGGAGCGCGAGCTGCTTCGTCTCGCCGAGCGCACGGCGGCGCGCCTGCGCAAGGCGAATCTCGCGGCCGGCACGGTACAGATAAAGATCCGTCAGTCCGATTTCTCGACCGTTACGCGGCAACGCAGGGCGAATCCGCCCGCCAACGGCACAGACCGGCTGTATGAGATCGCGCGCAGGCTGTTACGAGACTGGCTCGCCGGCAATCCGGGCGCCAGGATCCGGCTCCTCGGCGTCGGCGGCAGCGACCTCGCACCGGCCGCACAACGGGACCTGTTCGGCTTCGGCGACGGCAGCGACGATGCACCGATCGACCGGACCGTCGACGCGATTCGCGACCGCTTCGGCACGGACGCCCTTGGCCGCGCTCGCACACTGGACAAGGAGCGAGATTAGGGAGATAAGGGACTTTACCTTATCTCCCTTATCTCGCTCCTACAGACCGGGCAACTCGTCTTCGTCGAACTCGGGTTTGACGGCGGCACCCGGTGGCAGCTTCGCCATCGCCTCCCTGAGCATTTCGACGTGTTCCGT
>JAKSCZ010000412.1 GCA_022360335.1 Pseudomonadota bacterium | reverse complement strand
GTAGGAGCGGCTTTAGCCGCGAACCCGCCTTTCGGGCCTGAAGGCCCTCCTACACGGCCTGAAGGCCCTCCTACGACCTGAAGGCCCTCCTACCTGCCGCGTCAGTGAAGTGCCCGGATCGCGTCGTCGAGACCCGCGATGCTTAGCGGGTACATACGATCGCCCATGAGCTCGCGAACGAGCTTCGTCGACGGTGTGTACTCCCAGCGCTCCTCGGGTTCCGGATTCAGCCAGACGGCTTTCGGGTAGGTGTTCAGAAGACGCTTGATCCACACGGCGCCGGGCTCCTCGTTCCAGTGCTCGACGCTACCGCCCGCGTAGACGATCTCGTAAGGGCTCATCGTCGCGTCGCCGACGAAAACCAGCTTGTAGTCCGACCCGTACTTGTGCGCAATATCCAGCGTCGGCGTCTTCTCGGACCGGCGCCGGCGATTGTCCTTCCACAGCGCTTCGTAAATGAAGTTGTGGAAATAGAAATACTCGAGATGCTTGAACTCGCTGCGTGCGGCCGAGAACAGCTCTTCGCAGATACGGACGTGATCGTCCATCGAGCCGCCGATGTCGAGGCACAGCAGCACCTTGATCGCATTGTGTCGCTCCGGAACCATCCGGATGTCCAGGAGGCCCGCGTTGCGGGCCGTCTTGTCGATCGTGTCGTCGAGGTCGAGCTGGTCCGCAGCGCCCTCGCGAGCGAATCTTCGAAGGCGCCGCAGCGCTACCTTGATGTTGCGCGTGCCGAGTTCGATCGAATCGTCGAGATTGCGGTACTCGCGCCTGTCCCAGACCTTCACGGCGCTGCGATTGCGCGATCCCTCCTGGCCCATGCGAACGCCCTCGGGGTTGTAACCGTAGGCGCCGAACGGCGAGGTCCCCGCCGTCCCGATCCACTTGCTGCCGCCTTCGTGGCGATCCTGCTGCTCGTCGAGCCGTTCCTGCAAGGCCCGCATGAGTTCCTCGAAGCCGCCCATCGCCTCGATCCGGGCGCGCTCTTCCCCGGTGAGCAGCAATTCCGCCTGGTGGCGCAGCCACTCGTCGGGGACATCCCGGAACAGATCCTCGAGAGAATCCTCGACGCCGCGGAAATACGCGCCGAAGATGCGGTCGAAGCGGTCCAGCTCCGACTCGTCTTTGACGAGCGTCGCGCGAGCAAGGTAGTAGAAGCCGTCGACGCTCTGTCCGGCGAGCCCCTTCCCGAGCGCCGCCAGCAGCGCCAGCCATTCCGTGATCGACGTCTTGATACCGCCCTCGCGAAGCATGTAGAAGAACGGCAGCAGCACGGCGCTATTGGGGGTTGCTGCGGCGGTCCAGGAACACGAGCTGCTCGAACAGGTGCACGTCCTGTTCGTTCTTCAGCAGCGCACCGTACAGGGGCGGGATCGCACTGCGCTTGTCGTCGCCGCGCAGAACCTCGGGCGGAATGTCCTCGGCGAGCAGCAACTTGATCCAGTCGAGGAGCTCCGAGGTCGACGGTTTCTTCTTCAGGCCGCGCACGTCGCGCACCCGGTAGAACGCATCGAGCGCCTCGGCAAGCAGGTCCTTCTTGAGGTTCGGGAAATGCACGTTGACGATGTCGGCCATCGTGTCCTTGTCGGGGAACTCGATGTAATGGAAGAAGCACCGGCGCAGGAACGCGTCGGGCAGCTCCTTCTCGTTGTTGCTCGTAATGACGATGATCGGCCGGTGCTTCGCCTGCACGAGCTGCCGGGTCTCGTACACGTAGAACTCCATGCGATCGAGCTCGCGCAACAGGTCGTTCGGGAACTCGATATCGGCCTTGTCGATCTCGTCGATGAGCAGAACCGGCTGCGCGTCGGACTCGAAGGCCTCCCAGATCTTGCCCCGCACGATGTAGTTCGAGATGTCGTGGACGCGGTCGTCGCCGAGCTGCGAGTCCCGCAGCCGCGCCACCGCATCGTACTCGTAGAGCCCCTGCTGCGCCTTGGTGGTCGACTTGATGTGCCACTCGTGCAGCGGCTTGTCGAGGGCGCCGGCGACCTCCGTCGCGAGCTGCGTCTTGCCCGTGCCGGGCTCGCCTTTGATCAGGATCGGCCGCTCGAGCGTGACCGCGGCATTGACGGCCATGCTCAGGTCGTCCGTCGCGATATAGGAACTCGTCCCCGTGAATCTCTTTTCGGTCATGCTCGAATCCGCGCCGCTTCCCGGCCGACCAGTGTACCCCTACTCGGGGACCAGCGTCAGTGTGTGGACGGCTTCGCCGGGCAGGAACGCACCGGGCTCGCCGCGGACCCAGGCGTCGTGGCCGCGCGCATAGAAATCGGACAGCGGATGGCCGCTCTGGCCCGCCGGCATGTGCATGATGCCGGCGGCTTCATCGCCCGGGTAGACGGCGTAGCGCTGTGACGCACCGAATGCCGGCCCCTGTGCCTTGGGCATGTCCAGGTCGCCGCTCAGCGGCTCGGCCGGCATGTCGAGATAAGGCGCCAGCGCGGGAATGCTGCCGCTCAACGGATGGCGAATCGACGCCGTATTGCGTTCTCCCCAGGTGCGCGCGGAGAGCGGACCCTCGAAGTTCGCGGCGAAATACGCAATGTTCTCCTCGACGGCGCCGATCATGAGGTCCTGCCAGCTCTCGTAGCCGCCCGGCAGGAGGTGCATCGGCCGCTCCGTCACGAGCGACCACAGCGGTCCTTCGAACTGGTTGCTGCGGCGCAGGCGAACGTCGTCGCCATGGATCTCGCGCACGGGCGCCATCATCGCGTGGAACAGGCGTTGTTCGACTTCGAGCCGGAACGCACGGACGAGCCGGTAGCCGACGGACTCGGGCGAGGCGCGCGGGATCCACGCCTCGACGAGCCGGCGGTACTCGGCGAGGTCTTCTCTTCCGGCAACAGCATCCTCTCCGAGCACCTCGAGAAGCAGGTCGCGCCAGCGCGACAGGAACACGGCCCTGTCGTCGAACTGGATCGCCAGCATATCCAGGGGCGTAAACGTGTCCTGTGCGAACAGGGCGTCCCGGATCTGTCGCGCGCGCGCGCCGAGATCGTAGCCGCCGTCGCCGATCAGGCGCAGCGCATCGGCGTCGACGACGCGAGCGTTTGCCGTCCAGATACGTCCGCTCGGAGGATTGACGATGCGCGGGTATTCGTGCGGCTCGAGCCATCCCAGCCAGCCGTGCGCCTCGCTCCAGTCGCCCGGCAGCATCGGGTCGAAGTCGCGCTTGCGCGGGATACTGCCCGCGATCGTCCAGCCGATGTTGCCGCCCGCGTCGCCGGCAACGAAGTTCTGCGGCGGCATGCCGATGGTATTGGCGATGTCGAGCGCTTCGGTGACGGACCGCGCCTTCTCCAGGCGCAGCAGGCCGAGATTGACCCCTTCGGGCTTGTGGCCGATCCAGCTGACGGCGATCTCGCCGTCCGGATATCCGGCGTCATCGACGACGGGCCCCCAGATCGTCTCGCGAACCTCATATTCGACGGGATCGGCATCCTTGACGCGGATCGTCTCGACGTGAACGGCGAACGCGCGGTCGCCTTCGGGCGTGACGTAGGTATCGGGCGACGTGCCCGGCCTGAGGACTACGGCGTCGGTCCAGTCCCCGTAACTGTTCGTGTAAGCCCAGGCCACGTGCGAATTGCTGCCGCTGATGACGAACGGCGTGCCCGGCAGCGTCACGCCCGCCACGTCGACCGGGTTTTCGCCCTCGACCCGGAGCCTCGCCCTGTACCAGATGTTCGGCACCCCGTGGCCCAGATGCATGTCGTTCGACACGAGGGCGCGGCCCGTGGGCGTCAGGGAGCCCGAGACGGCCCAGTTGTTGCTGCCGCGCAGCGGATAACGGCCGTACTCGGCGGCGGGCGGCGCCTCGTCGCTGACGTCGCGCAGCGAGAAGACGTCCGCCGGCGGGATCGGCGCCGGCTCGCGCGCCTCGCCCATGATCGGCGCATCCCAGGTCGTCCCCTGCGGGTACATGAACGCGTACACGTCGGCCGGGAGGACGCGCTGCGCGAGACCGCGGCGGATTTCCTTGCTCGCGCGCGAGTCGTTCAGCTGCAGGTACATCGTGTACACCGCCAGCAGGGAATCGGCGGCCGTCCACGGCTGCGGCTCGGCGCCGAGGAGAAAATACTCGAACGGCCGCGCGCCGAGCGAGGCGACGCCGGCATTGACGCCCGCGGCATAGGCTTGCATCAGCGCCCGCTCCCCGGGCGATGCCGCATCGAATACGGCCTGCGCCCGGTCGCGGAAGCGGTGCAGGCGATTGCGCTTGTCCGCCTCGATCGCCGCGGCGCCGACCAGTTCCGACAGCTCGCCGGCGGACTGCCGCCGTATCAGGTCCATCTGGAAGAAGCGGTCCTGGCCGTGAGCAAACCCCGTCGCGAACGCGAGGTCGTCGCGGTTCGTGGCCGTAATCTCGGGCACGCCGTTGGCGTCCCGGGCGATCGTCGCGACGCCGGCGATACCGGCCACGGTCACGTCACCGTCGAGATCGGGCAGACTCGCGCGCAGCACGATCCAGACGGCGGCTGCCAGCAGGACGATGAGGGCGACGAGGCCGCCGGACAGGCGCAGCAGGGTCTTCTTCATGCCGGTTCCGTCACTGTGAGTATCTTCATCGCATTGGTGCTGCCCGTTACGCCGGTGAGATCGCCCTTGGTAATGATAACGAGGTCGGCGGGACGGACCAATCCGTCGCGAAGCAACGCGTTGAAGATTTCCTGGTAGAGCTTGCCGAGATCGATTGCATGGGACGCGTCGATATCGAACTCGACCGGGTAGACGCCGCGGTACAGACAGACGCGGCGGCTGGTCGCTGCGTGCGGCGTCAGTGCGTAGATCGGGATATCCGAGCGCACCCGGGACATCCAGCGTGCCGTGGACCCCGACTCGGTCATCGCAATGATGGCTTTCACGGAGAGGTGGTTGGCCGTGTACATCGTCGCCATGGCGATCGCCTGATCGACACGGCTGAAGTCGTCCCGAACGTGCTGCGGCGAGGCATGCGGCAACTGGTATTTCTCGGCGCCGATGCAAACCGACGCCATGGCTTTGATCGCCTTGTTCGGATGGTTGCCGACGGCGGTTTCACCCGACAGCATGACGGCGTCGGTGCCGTCTATGACGGCATTCGCGACGTCCGAGACCTCGGCGCGCGTCGGTATCGGGTTCTCGATCATCGATTCCATCATCTGCGTCGCCGTGATGACGATCTTGTGCGCCTTGCGCGTCTTTCGGATCAGCCCTTTCTGGATACCCGTCAGTCCGGCGTAGCCCATCTCGACGCCGAGGTCGCCGCGCGCGACCATGACGACGTCGGCCGCGGCGATGATCGAATCGATGTTCTCGACGGCCTCCGTGCGCTCGATCTTCGCGACGATCTGCCCGGTCCCGCCCGCCTGTTCGAACAGCCGGCGCGCCTCCTCGATGTCGTCGCCGCTGCGCACGAACGAGACGGCCAGGAAGTCGATGCCGAGCTCGGCCGCGAGCTTGATGTTCTCGCGATCCACGTTCGTCAGGGCCGGCGCCGACAGTCCGCCGCCCTTGAGGTTGATACCCTTGTGGTCGGACAGGATGCCGCCGTCGACGACGGTCGTGTGGATCCGGGTGCCGTCGATGCTGTCGACGTGCAGCGAGATCAGGCCGTCGTTGAGCAGCAGCGTGTCGCCCGGACTCACGTCCCGGTGCAAGGTCTCGAGCGCGACGCCGACGCCTTTCCCGCTACCGTCGTTGAGGCCCAGCGTACTGTCGAGGAAGAACGCATCGCCCGAGGACAGGCGCACGCTGCCCCGCTTGAACCGCATGACGCGGATCTTCGGTCCCTGCAGGTCGCCGAGGAGGCCGACGTCGCGGCCGCAGTCCTCGGCCGCCTTGCGCAGGCGCCGGGTGCGCTGGCGATGCTCGTCGGCGCTGCCGTGAGAGAAGTTCAGGCGCGCGACGTCGAGGCCCGATTTGATCATCTTGCGCAGCGTCTTCGGTCGCTCCGACGCCGGTCCCAGCGTGGCGACGATCTTGGTGCGTCTCAGCATGCGCGCGATTATTGCACAGCTTCGTCGCGTCAGTGGCCCGCATTTGCGGCTCAGCGGTATTATCGCCGTAACGTTTCGCCGCTATGTGTAGCCGTCGGGCGATGGGCGTAATTTGGTGCCAGTCACCTTATATCCAGTCTAAAGGTGCCAGTCACCTTTAGACTGGATATAAGGTGACTGGCACCCTATTTGCCGCGGCGTTCGAGCATCTCGACGGCGGGCAGTTTCTTGCCCTCGACGAACTCTAAGAATGCGCCGCCGCCGGTCGAGATGTAGGAAATCCTCTCGCGGACGCCGTACTTGTCGATCGCGGCCAGCGTGTCGCCGCCGCCCGCGACTGAAAACGCATCGCTGGCGGCAATCGCCTCGGCCAGCACCCGGGTACCGCCACCGAATTTATCGAACTCGAAGACACCCACCGGACCGTTCCAGATGATCGTGCCGGCGCTCCCGAGGATGCCCGCAAAGTGCGCCGCCGTCTCGGGGCCGACGTCGAGGATCATCTCGTCGTCCGCGACGGCATCGACGGACCGGGTCGTCGCATTCGCGTCGGCCGAGAAAGCGTCGGCGCAGACCACGTCGCGCGGGACGGGGATGTCCGCCCGGCCGTCGCGGCCGGCGGCGAGCTCGCGCGCCGAGTCCAGCATGTCGGCCTCGTGCAGCGACTTGCCGACGTTGTGGCCGTCGGCAGCGATAAAGGTATTCGCTATGCCGCCCCCGACGATCAGGGTATCGACCTTCTCGGCAAGGGCGTCGAGCACGTGCAGCTTGGTCGAGACCTTGGAACCGCCGACGATGGCGACGAACGGACGGGCGGGACTGTCGAGCGCCCTCGCGAGCGCCTCGAGTTCGCCGGCCAGCAGCGGGCCGGCGCACGCGACCGGTGCGTGCTCGCCGACGCCGTAGGTGCTGGCCTGCGCCCGGTGTGCGGTGCCGAACGCGTCCATGACGTAGACGTCGCAAAGCGCCGCCATCTTCTTCGCCAGTCCTTCGTCGCATTGCTTCTCGCCGGCGAGGAAGCGAACGTTCTCGAGGAGCACGAGCTGGCCGGGCTCCACCTCGACGCCGTCGATCCAGTCCCTCACGAGGGGGACGTCGCGATCGAGCAGGCCGCCGATACGATCGGCGACGGGCCGCAGCGAGAACTTGTCCTCGGGCCGGCCCTCGGTCGGCCGGCCGAGATGCGACATGACCATGACGGCGGCGCCTGCTTCCAGCGCCGCCCTGATCGTCGGCAGGGCGGCCCGGATGCGGGCATCGCTCGTCACTACCCCGTCGGCGACGGGAACGTTGAGATCCTCGCGAACGAGGACGCGCTTGCCCGACAGCTCGACGTCGGACATCCTGATGATGGCCATGCCCTTATCCCGTGTGACGAATTATGCGTTCACGAGCGCGACGGCCGTGTCGAGCATCCGGTTCGAGAAGCCCCACTCGTTGTCGTACCACGCGATCACCTTGACGCAGGTGCCGTCGATGACCTTGGTCAGCGTCGAATCGTAGGTCGACGACGCCGGATTGTGGTTGAAGTCGATCGAAACGAGCGGCTCTTCGTTGTAATCCAGGATGCCCTTGAGTTCGCCTTCCGAGGCCCCGCGCAGGATGTCGTTGATCTCGTCGATCGACGTCTCGCGGTTGGCAACGAAGGTCAGGTCGACGGCCGAAACGTTGATCGTCGGAACGCGCATCGAGAATCCGTCGAGCTTGCCGTTGAGTTCGGGCAATACGAGACCGACCGCCTTGGCGGCGCCCGTGCTCGTCGGAATCTGCGACATCGTGCCCGAGCGAGCGCGCCGGAGGTCTTTGTGGTAGACGTCGGTCAGAACCTGGTCGTTCGTGTAGGCGTGGATCGTCGTCATGATGCCGTGCCTGACGCCGATCTTCTCGTGCAGCGGCTTGACGAGCGGCGCCAGACAGTTCGTCGTGCACGAGGCATTCGAGATGACCTGGTCCGAGGCTTCGAGGATATCGTCGTTGACGCCGTACACGATCGTCTTCTCGACGCCCGCACCGCCCGGTGCAGAGATGATGACTTTCTTCGCACCGCCTGCGATGTGCTGACCGGCCGTTTCCGCCGTGCGGAACAGGCCGGTGCACTCGAACACGACCTCGACGCCGAGATCGGCCCAGGGGAGCTTGGCCGGATCGCGCTCGGAGAAGACCTTGATGCGATCGCCGTTGACGACGATGTCGCCGCCGTCGACTTCGACCGTGCCGTCGAACGGACCGTGCGCCGTATCGTAGCGCGTCAGGTGCGCATTCGTTTCCGGTGCGCCCAGATCGTTGAGCGCGACGACGTCGAATTCGCCGCCGCGGCCGTATTCGTGGATAGCGCGCACGATGTTGCGGCCGATGCGGCCGTACCCGTTGATACCAATCTTGATTGCCATGCTCGTTTTCTCCGGTAATTAATTCAGTAGCTCTTTCACGGCGGCGACGACGTTGTCCGTCGTGAAGCCGAAGTGTTCAAACAGCTCGCCCGCCGGCGCCGACTCGCCGAAGCGATCGAGGCCGATGACACGTCCCTGCGGTCCGACGTAGCGCCACCAGCCGTCGGTGACGCCCGCCTCGACTGCAACGCGCGCCGTCACGGCTGCCGGCAACACCGATTCGCGATAGTCCGCATCCTGCGCATCGAATACGTCGGTACTCGGCAGTGACACGACGCGCGCCCTGACGCCGTCGCCTCCCAGCGCCTCGGCGGCCTCGATTGCCAATGAAACTTCCGAGCCCGTCGCGATGAGCAGAATATCCGGCATGCCGTCGCAGTCCTTCAATACGTATCCGCCACGCGCGATGTCGGCGATCTGTTGTGCTGCACGATTTTGGTGCGGCACGCCCTGGCGCGTCAGTACGAGGCTGGTCGGACCCGTGTCGTTCTCGAGCGCGCAGCGCCAGGCGACGGCCGTCTCGACCGTGTCGCAGGGCCGCCATACGCTCATGTTCGGCATCAGGCGCAAGCTGGCGATGTGCTCGACGGGCTGGTGCGTGGGACCGTCTTCGCCGAGACCGATGGAATCGTGCGTGAAGACCTGGATGTTCCGGATGCCCGCCAGCGCGGCCATGCGCAACGCATTGCGCGAATAGTCCGAGAACGTCAGGAACGTGCCCGAGTACGGGATGAAGCCGCCGTGCAGGCCCATACCGTTGCAGATCGCCGTCATGCCGAACTCGCGCACGCCGAACCAGACGTAGTTGCCCGACGCATCGCTCCGCGAGATCGGCGTGGAGCCGTCGTGCTTCGTCAGGTTGGAGCCCGTCAGATCGGCCGAACCGCCCGCCATCTCGGGCAGGAACGGTGCAAATGCGTTCAACGCCCGCAGCGAGGCTTTGCGCGTCGCCATATCGGCGGCCTCCGCATCGATCTCGGCGATCGCGGCATCGGCGTGCCGGCACCAGCCGCGCGGCAGCTTGCCGGTCATGCGGCGCGCAAATTCCGCGGCGAGTTCCGGGTGTTCGGCGTCGTAGGCCGCGAACGCCGCGTTCCAGGCATTCTCCTCGGCGGTGCCGCGCTCCCGCGCATCCCAGGCCGCTGCAATGCCGGCCGGGATGTCGAACGGCGCCGCATCCCAGCCGAGTTGCCTGCGGGCCGCGGCGATCTCCGCGTCGCCGAGTGGCGCCCCGTGTGTGGACGCCGTGCCCTGCTTGTTCGGCGCCCCGTAGCCGATGACCGTCTTGCAGCAGAGCAAAGAAGGCCGCTCGACGTCCGCGATCGCC
>JAKSCZ010000201.1 GCA_022360335.1 Pseudomonadota bacterium | reverse complement strand
TATCCGGCGCTCAAGCAGGACGGCTACGGCGATCAATTGAACCTGGGTCTCGTCACGTCTTCCGGCAGCCTCGGACTGCTGTTCGCGCCGTCCCTGCCGCTGATCCTTTACGGCGTCGTCGCCGAGGTCGCCATCGACGACCTGTTCCGCGCAGGTATCCTGCCGGGTATCGCGATGCTGATCATGCTGTCCGGCTACAGCATCTGGGTGAACCGCCACAATCGCAGGCCGGTGACGACGTTCTCGTGGCGCGAGGTCGGCGCGTCACTGCGCGAGGCCGTCTGGGAGCTGCCGCTCCCGGTCGTCGTTCTCGGCGGCATCTATTCCGGTTTCTTCGCCGTGTCGGAGGCGGCCGCGGTGACGGCGCTCTACGTCCTGGTCGCCGAAGTCCTGATCAACCGGGAGATCGCCCTCAGGGATCTGCCGGGCATCGTGCGCAACTCGATGGTGCTGGTCGGCGGCATCCTGATGATCCTGGGCGTATCGCTCGCCTCGACCTACTACATGATCGACGCCGAGGTGCCGCAAAAACTGCTGGCACTGGTGGCGGAGCTCGTCGGTTCGCCCGCCTCGTTTCTCGTGCTGCTGCTGATCTTCCTGCTGATCCTCGGTGCGATCCTCGATATCTTCTCTGCGATCGTGCTCGTCGTGCCGCTGATCCTGCCCATCGCTGCAGGTTTCGGGGTCGACGAGGTGCACCTCGGTATCGTGTTCCTCGCCGCGATGCAGCTCGGCTATCTGACGCCGCCGGTCGGTCTGAATCTCTTCATCGCGAGCTATCGCTTCGAGAAGCCCATCATGCACGTATACTCGGCGACGTTTCCGTTTCTCGTGATCCTGATGCTGTCCGTCGTACTGATTACGTTCTGGCCGTCCCTGTCACTGCTACTCGTATCCGCCGATTGAACGGCGGAAAGGACTTCAGATGTCGAAATACCTGTCCGTACTCCTTACGTTTCTGTTCCCGGCGGCGGCGGTCGCCTCACTCGACGACATTCGCTTGCCGCCCGGCTTCACGATCGAGGTCTGGGCCGAGGTGCCGAAGGCGCGTTCGCTGGCGTTCGGCGACGAGGGCACCTTGTTCGTCTCGACGCGCAGCGGGAGTTCCGTCTACGCGGTCGTCGAGGACGAGGGCGGATCGACGCGCAGTATCGAGATTGCGGACGACATGAGTTCGCCGAACGGTATCGCCTTCTTCGACGGGGATCTTTATGTGGCCGAGATATCCAGCGTGTACCGGTTTCCGGACATCGAGCAGAAGCTCGGGGGCGAAGTCGAGAGGGAGCTGCTCGATATCGACCTGCCGGCGGACCGCCACCACGGCTGGCGTTATATCGGTTTCGGGCCGGACGGCAAGCTCTACATCAGTATCGGCGCACCGTGCAACATCTGCGACAGGCCGGGCTATGCGCAGATCGTCCGCATGAACCCCGACGGCAGCGGACGGGAGACGTACGCATCGGGTATCAGGAACTCCGTCGGTTTCACCTGGCATCCGGAGACCGGAGACCTCTGGTTCACGGACAACGGCCGCGACATGCTCGGCGACGACCTGCCGCCCTGCGAACTCAACCGCGCGGCGCGGCAGGGGCTGCATTTCGGTTACCCTTACTGCCACGGCGACGACCTGCCCGACCCCGAGTTCGGCGAGGGCAGGGATTGCGCGGACTACACGCGGCCCGTGCAGCAGCTGGGGCCGCACGTGGCGCCGCTCGGCGTCAGATTCTATACGGGCACGATGTTCCCGTCGGCATACAGGGGACAGGTGTTCATCGCCGAACACGGATCGTGGAACCGGTCGGAGAAGATCGGGTACAGGGTGACGCTGGTACGGCTCGAGGGCAATGAGGCCGTCAGTTACGAGCCGTTTGCCGACGGCTGGCTGCAGCGCGAGGAGTACTCGGGGAGGCCGGTCGATCTGATCGTGAAAGGCGATGGCTCGTTGCTCGTCAGCGACGACTACGCAGGCAGGATTTACCGCATCAGCTACGATGCCGGTGCGGGCGGGGGTTCCGACAAATGAGCAAAAGCGGTGTTCTGGCGGGTTTTTTCAGGGCGGTCTGGCGGGGCGTCGACGGGTTGCGCAAGCTCCTGCATCTCGTGCTGCTGCTCCTCGTCTTCATGTTGTTCGTCGGCGTCATTTCAGGCGAGGCGCCGCTCGTTCTTCCCGAACGGGCAGCCCTCGTCGTTCAGCCCGTGGGCATGCTCGTGGAACATCTCGATGGCGATCCTTACGACCGGGCGATCGCCGAGCTGACGGACAACGTTCAGCCTCAGACGCTGGTGCAGGATGTCGTCGATGCGATCGAACAGGCGCGAGCGGACGATCGGATCGCCGCGGTTCATCTCGATCTGAGCGCGCTGGGTTCGGCTGGCCTCGACAAGCTGCGCCGGGTGGCAGACGCCGTCGTCTCGTTCCGGGAGAGCGGTAAACCCGTCATCGCGAGCGCTGATTTCTACACGCAGGCCGGATACTATCTCGCGGCCCACGCGGACGAGGTATACCTGAATCCGAACGGACTGGTATTCATTCCCGGCTACGGTTCCTACCGGACGTATTACAGGGACGCCATCGATTCGCTGCGGATCGACTGGAACGTTTTCCGTGCCGGCTCGCACAAGACGGCCTACGAGACCTACGAACGCATGGACATGTCGCCGGAGGATCGCGGCGACCGCGTGCGCCTTCTCGATCAGTTGTGGGAGGCGTATCGGGAGAACGTCGTTGCGGCTCGGGGTTTACCCGACGGCGCAGTCGATCGGTACGCGCAGAACTTCGTCGAACAGACCGAGGCTGCCGGCGGCGATCCGGCCGCCGTCGCGCTCGACCGCGGATTCGTCGACGACCTGCTCGGACGTGCGGAATTGCGCGAGGTGCTCACAGGGCACGTCGGGCCGGACGCCGACGACGCGTCGACGTATTCGTCCATCGGGGTGCAGGCTTACCTGTCCCAGATGGGAATGCGATTCCGCGATCGGGCTGCCGACGAAAACGTCGCCGTCGTCGTCGCCAAAGGCTCGATACTCGACGGCGACCAGCCCCCCGGCACGATCGGCGGCGATTCGACGGCTGCGCTGCTGAAACGGGCGCTCGACGACGACACGGTCAAGGCCGTGGTTCTCCGCGTCGACAGCGGCGGCGGCAGCTCGTTCGCGTCCGACGTCATCGCAAACGAGGTGCAGGCACTCAGGGAAGCGGGCAAGCCGGTCGTTGCGTCGATGGGCAGCGTCGCGGCGTCGGGCGGCTACTGGATTTCGATGTACGCCGATCAGATCTTTGCGGCGCCGACGACGATAACGGGGTCGATCGGCGTCGTCGGCATGTTTCCGACGTTCCAGCGATCGCTGGCGGCCGTCGGTGTCGCGACGGACGGCGTCGGCACGACGCCGTTCTCCGGTCAGCTGCGTCCCGATCGCGAGTTGAGCGAGAATACGAAGCGCGTATTCGACGTAATGGTCGAAGACAGCTACAACGACTTCATCAACGGCGTGGCAAAAGGCCGCGAGCTGGAGGTCGGCTACGTCGACCGGATCGCCCAGGGCCGGGTCTGGAGCGGCGAGGAGGCGTTTGCGAACGGTCTCGTCGACGTCCTGGGCGACGTCGACGACGCGGTTGCGGCCGCGGCCGAACTTGCCGGGCTCGAGGAAGGCGACTACGGCGAGATTCTGATCGAACGCCTGATGTCACCGACGCAGCAACTCATTCTCGACCTGCTGACGACGTTCCGTAACGTCGGTATCGATCCCGCCGCGTTCGTCGGAGAACCGAAACCGATCGAGGTTCTGGCGAACCGCTTACAGGCATTGTTGTCGGAAGTCACGCGCTTCAACGACCCGAAAGGGATCTACTCCTACTGCTTCTGCGAGATCCCGTAGGAGCGGCTTTAGCCGCGAATCGACTGCGACGGGAGATAAGGGACAGTTACCTTAATTAGTCGGTCCTGAAAAAGCCGGTTTTCAGGCGGCATATCGGGGTAGTTGAAGTGGTCCGGGAATGAAGGCGGCCCGGATATTGAGCCAAAAAATCCTCAGGTGCCTGAGGACTAGCCGTAGATTCTGGCCAGCGCCGCACAAGATCACGTTGATGGCGTCACCGTCGATACCTTTGAGGTAATTGCGGTCCAACAGTCCATCGTGTTTCATGTGCCCGATGACCGGTTCGATGGCGTTGCGCCGTTTCAGCTCGCGTCGGATGCTTTTTGTTACGCCGCGTTTTTGCCGAGCCTTGAAGACCTGGGTGTTTTCAACATCGTGACCGCGATAACCCAGATCGACATAACAACGCTCGGGACGGTGGCCCGTTAGTTGCTCGACTTGTTGCAGTGCTCCCTTGAGCGTGTGACCGTCGTGCGGATTGCCCGGCAAGGACTGCGCACCGACGACCAGGTTAGACCGGTTGGTGGTGGCAATCGAGACTTTGACACCGAACTCGTAACGCTTGGGCACCTTGCCCTTGGCAATGCATTCCACCTCCGGGGCATGCAGCGCGTACAGCTTATTCTTGTCCTGACGTTGCTGCGCCAGCAGCCGCCTGGCCAGGGCCAGTTCCTCGGCAAAGGCCGCTTGTACGGCCTCTGGTTCATGAAGCAGCTTGCGCTCAAGGTCCCGAACCACCCGTCCCAGCACCGTTTTGAGCTTCGATGTGGTACGGCGCATGCGCCGTGCCTGGCGTGCATACCCGTAGCGGTTGGTCTTGAACAGCAGTCGCGGACCGACCCGCACGTAGTTTTGCCGCAAGGGAACAGCGTGTGCTTTGGCCAGCCGCACCAGCCGTTCCCGGGCCCGGTTGTACAGCTTTGAGTCGGTCGGAAAGGCAATCGCCTTTTCCTGCACCGTCGTGTCCACCGTCAC
>JAKSCZ010000502.1 GCA_022360335.1 Pseudomonadota bacterium | reverse complement strand
TTTCCGTTCGAGGTGGGATTCACGGGCTGGGGCTACTGGCCGCTGTTCGCGGGACTGCTGATCGCGCTCCAGATTCAGTACCTCGTCATGAGCGGGCGTCTGAAACGCCGCTTGTCCGGAGCGGCCGTCATGCTGTCGGGCATCGCGCTGGCGGGTTCCGTTGCGCACGCTGCGGACTACGTCGTGACGTACACGACGCCGGGCGGCGCACCGCAGATCAACCGCATGCACAGCTGGGTCCTGTACGTGGAGGACGGCAGAGGCGAACCCGTCGAAAACGCCGACATCGAGGTCGACGGCGGTATGCCGGCGCACGACCACGGACTGCCGACCCGGCCGCGCGTCACGGAAGAGCTCGGCGACGGCTACTACCGGCTCGACGGGGTCCGCTTTCACATGGGCGGCGAATGGGAAATGCTGTTTACGATCAGGGCCGACCAGGGCGAACGGACGGTGGCGGTCGCGCTGCAGCTGTGAATCGCGGCAGGCTGACAATCCCGGCGGCCGTCCTCGCACTGTGGCTTGCGTCCTGCGAGTCGGCGCCGGCGCCGTGGACCGACGAAGAGCGCGCCGTCCTCGAGTCGTTGTGGCTCGAGTCGCTGCCCGCGTTGCCGCCGGACCCGACCAACGCCGTCGCCGACGATCCGGTCGCGGTCGAGTTCGGACGCAGGCTGTTCTTCGACACGCGTTTCAGCGCGAACGGCTCCGTATCCTGCGCGACCTGCCACCGGCCCGAGCGACGATTCGCCGACGGCCTGCAAAGGGGTGTCGGTGTCGGCGTGTCGCGACGCAATACACCGAGTATCGTCGGTACGGCGTACAGCCCGTGGCTCTACTGGGACGGGCGCCGCGACAGCCAGTGGTCGCAGGCGCTGTCGCCGATCGAGGACCCGGACGAACACGCGGCGAACCGTCTCATGGTCATCGCGATCGTCGTCGAGGACGCGGATTACTGGCGAATGTACGAATCCCTGTTCGGCGAAGCGTCCGACGTCGATACGATGTTCTCCAACATCGGCAAGGCGATCGCGGCGTTCGAACGGACGATCATGCCGACCCGGTCGCGATTCGACGAGTACGTGACCGCCGTGGTCGCCGGGAACGAACGCCGGCAGGCCCGTCTGTTCAGCGAGGACGAGATCCGGGGGCTCCGATTGTTCATCGGCGAGGCGAACTGTATGCAATGTCACAACGGCCCGTTGTTCACCAACAACGAATTCCACAATACGGGTCTCATCAACGTGCCGGGCGAATTGCCGGACAAGGGCCGGGTGGCCGGCGTACGCGAGGTTCTCGAAGCGCCGTTCAACTGCGCGAGCCGGCACAACGACGAGGCATCGGCGTCGTGCCCCGAACTCGAATTCGCGCTGACCGGAGCGGCGCTGATCGGCGCGTTTCGCACGCCGTCCCTGCGCAATCTCGACGGCACGGAACCCTACGGCCACAAGGGCCAGCAGCCGGACCTGGCCGCCGTGCTGGAACACTACAATGCGGCGCCGGACGCCATGATCGGACATAACGAGGCGAAGCCCCTCGGCCTTAACGGCCGGGAGCTCGGGCAGCTCGCGGCTTTCCTGCGGACGCTCGCGGCCCCGACGACCTTCGCCGGCGGGACCTGAAGCGGGGAATCGGTGATCCCGAATGAGAACCTACGACGCAATCGTCGTCGGCGCCGGCCATAACGGGCTGACCGCCGCGGCGTTCCTCGCCAGGGCGGGACTCGACGTCGTGTGCGTCGAGAAGAACGACTACATCGGCGGTGCGGCCGTCAGCCGCAATCTCTACAAGGACTGGATCTACTCGAATTGCTCCTACGTCTGCAGCCTGCTGCGCCCCGAGATCTACCGCGCGCTCGAGCTGCACAAACACGGCCTGCAGATCACCCCGTTCGGCGGC
The DNA here is from genome assembly GCA_022360335.1 of Pseudomonadota bacterium. Lineage (GTDB taxonomy): Bacteria > Pseudomonadota > Gammaproteobacteria > Steroidobacterales > Woeseiaceae > UBA1847. The sequence continues at coordinate 3,716 of JAKSCZ010000502.1, read as the reverse complement.
CTGGTGCAGTTCATGGAAAACGGCGATTACTTCGGTGCGTACCACGACCCCGAAGTCGCGTATCGCGAGATGGCGCGCCACTCGCGACATGACGCGGACAGCTACAAGACCTATCGCGCCGACACGATGCGGCAGTGCCGTTTCATCCGCGACTTCCTGTTGACGACGCCGCCGGACCCGACGTCGTTCCGTTACAGGGACGTCCGGGAACTGGTACGCATCGGCGGCAAATTCCTGGAGATGGGCGAGGACCGCATGTACGAGACGCTCCGTTTCTGGACGATGAGCGTCGCCGGCTACCTCGACGAGTATTTCGAGACCGACGTGATCAAGGCGGCGAAATCGGGCAGCGGCATCATCGGCACGGCGCTCGGCGTACACTCGCCGGGCACGGCCTACGTGCTGCTGCACCATTACATGGGCGAGGTCGACGGCAACGTCGGCTCCTGGGGTTACGCGCGGGGCGGCATGGGCGCCGTATCCGGCGCGATCGCGGGCGCGTTCCGGGCGTACGGCGGCGAGCTCCGGACCGGGGCCGGTGTCGACAGGATCGTCGTCAGAAACAACAGGGCCGGCGGCGTGGCGCTCGAGAGCGGCGAGGAAATCGACGGCCGGCTCGTCGTGTCGGCCATGGACGTCAGGCGCACCTTCCTGAGGTGCATCGACAGGAGCGACCTGCCCGGGGACTTCCGCCGGCGCATCGAGAACTTCAAGATCCGCGGCTCCTCGGGCAAGCTCAACATCGCCCTCGACGGGCTGCCGACCTTCCCGGCGCTGCCCGAAGGCAGCCCGCTGATGCTAGGCGACATGCACTTCATCGATTCGCTCGAGCGCATGGAACGGGCCTACGACGACTGGAAAGCGGGCACCTGGTCGAAGGACCCCTACATCGACATGGTCATCCCGACGCTGACCGACCCGACGATGGCGCCGCCGGGCAAACACTTCGCGAGCTGTTTCGTGCAGTACTGCCCGCACCGGATCGACGGTCGCGCCTGGACGAGCCGGGAGAAAGACGCATTCGGGCAAACCGTCATCGACCGGATCGCGAACTACAGTCCCGACTTCAGGGACCTGATCCTGCACGTCGAGGTGCGCACGCCCGAGGACATCGAGCGGGAGATCGGCATCACCGAAGGCAATATCTTCCACGGTGAGCTGACCCTGGATCAGCTGCTGTTCAACAGGCCGGTCCCCGGTTTTGCGCAATACCGCACGCCCGTAAACGGTCTGTGGATGTGCGGCTCGGGCACGCATCCGGGCGGCGGCGTCATGGCCGCGCCGGGCGCCAATGCCGCGCGCGAGATACTGGCGGACCTGAACCGGGTCAACACGGTGCCGGAGAATTTCGGCGATGACTGAGCGCTACGATGCCATCGTCGTCGGCGCCGGCCACAACGGCCTGGTGTGCGCCGCGCTGCTCGCGAAAGCCGGCCGCCGCGTGCTCGTGTTCGAGGCGAGCGAGCGGGTCGGCGGCGCGGCCGTCACGCGTGAGTTCGCCGACGGCTATCTCGTCTCTCCCGTCGCGCACCTGCTGTACCAGCTGCAGCCCGAGGTGCGCCGTGAACTCGGCCTCAAGCTGCATCCGGCGAGCGACGATATCGCGACCATCGCCCTCGGCGACGACGGCCGGCACGTCAGGCTGCACGGTCGCGACGTCGACGGCGTCTCGGCGAACGATGCCGAACGCTACGCCCGTTTCCGCAGGCGCATGACGCGCTTCGCCGGCCTGATGCGCGGCTGGCTCGTCCGGCCGCCGCCCCGGCTCGGCACGCGGGACCGGGACGATCTCGTGGCGCTGGCCCGACTCGCGTTCGGCGTCCGGCGCCTCGGTAGAAAAGAGATGCGCGAATTCCTGCGCCTCATCGGCACGAACGTCCACGACGAGGTCACGGAGCGGTTCGACAGCCGGCTGCTCAAGGGCGCCGTCTGCCTCGACGCCGTGCTCGGGACGCAGCTCGGGCCGCGCTCGCCGGGCACGATCATGAGCTATCTCTACCGTCTTGCAGGCAACGACGGCCGGACCGCCCTGCCCAGAGGCGGTATCGGGACGGTGACGGCCCGGCTGGCGCAGGCCGCGCGCGCTGCGGGTGCCACCATTCACACGGGCAGGCCGATCGAGCGCATCGTCGTGGACAACGGGCGCGTCGTCGGCGTCGAAACGGCCGACGGCGAACAGTTCCCGAGTTATACCGTGATCTCCAACGCCGACCCCAAACGCACCGTCATGAAGCTGGTCGGGGCGCAGCATTTCGAGACCGCGTTCGTACGGCGCATTCACCATTTCCGGTCGAAGGGCAATGCGGCGAAGCTGCACCTCGCGCTCGACGGCCTGCCGGCGTTCGACGGACTCGGGAGAAGCGATCTCGTCAATCGCATCGTGATCGCCGGCGACGAGCACCGTGTCGAGCGGGCCTTCAACCCGGCCAAGTACGGAGAGTATTCGCCGGAGCCGGTCGTCGAGATGACGTTGCCGAGCGTGAGCGACGAGACGCTGGCGCCCGCGGGCCACCACGTCCTGTCCGCCGTCGTGCAGTTTGCGCCGTACGGCTTGCGGGGCGGCTGGACCGACGAGGCCAGGCGGGCGTTCTTCGACGTCGCCCTCGGCACGATCGCGAAATACGCGCCCGGCATCGAGCGGCAGGTCGTCGCGAGCGAGTTGCTGACGCCTGCCGATATCGAGACGCAGTTCGGGATCACGGGCGGCCACTGGCACCACGGCGAGCTCGCGCTCGACCAGTTCCTGTTCACGCGGCCCGTCAGCGGCTCGGCGCAATACGCGATGCCGCTCGACGGCCTGTTCCTGTGCGGCGCCGGCGCCCACCCGGGCGGCGGCGTGAGCGGCGCGCCGGGCAGGAACGCGGCCCGAAGCATACTGAAGCGGGAGAAGGCGCGATGACGTACGAGGTGCACCAGGGCCGCCTCGAGTCGCCGTTCTACTCGCGCCTGAAGGCGCTCGACACGGTCAACGAGTGGCATCGGTGGAAAGGCTACACGGCCGCGAGCGAGCTGTACTGCGCCGATATCGAGTACTCTGCGATACGCAACGCGACGGCCGTGTTCGACCTGACGCCGATGACCAAGTACCGGATTGCGGGCCGCGACGCGCTCGCGTACCTGAATCGGCTCGTGACGCGCGATATGGCGAAGGTAGCGCCGGGCCGCGTCGCGTACGCCGTCTGGTGCGACGACCGGGGTCAGGTCATCGACGACGGCACGATCTTCCACCTGCGCGAAGGCGAGTACCGCCTGTGCTCGCAGGAGCGGCACTACGCCTGGCTGCAGGCCGCGACGATCGGTTTCGACGTCACGGTGGTCCACGAGACGGAGGACGTCGCTGCGCTGGCCGTGCAGGGCCCGACGTCGTACAGCACGCTGGCCGGTCTCGGTTTCCGCGGACTCGATCGACTGAAGCCGTTCGGACTGATGCACGCCGGCTTCGAGGGCGGCGAACTCACGATCTCGCGCACGGGGTTCACGGGCGATCTCGGCTACGAGCTGTGGATCGAGCCGTCGAAGGCCGGCGCGCTCTGGGATGCCCTGTTCGAGGCCGGCCGGCCGTTCGGCATCCGCGCGATCGGCACGCATGCGCTCGATCTGGCCCGCATCGAGGCCGGCTTCGTCGCCGTCTGCGAGGATTTCCTGCCGGCCGACGAAACCGTGCGCACGGGTCGCTCGCGCTCGCCGTTCGAACTCGGCCTCGACTGGCTCGTCGA
>JAKSCZ010000375.1 GCA_022360335.1 Pseudomonadota bacterium | reverse complement strand
TTGGCGAGCTTCATGAGCGCCGTCCCCATCTTGTCCTGGTCCGCCTTCGTCCTGGGCTCTACCGCGACGGAGATCACCGGGTCCGGGAACTCCATTCGCTCGAGCGTAATCCGATGTTTCAGGTCACATAGCGTGTCGCCCGAATTGAGCACGCCCGAATAGACGCGAAAGAACGTCAGGTTTCCGACGAACGGATCCGTCGCGATCTTGAATGCCAGCGCGGCGAACGGTTCGTCGTCGGCGGCGGGCCGCTCGCCTTCGGTGTCGTCGTCGAGATGGCCCTTGATCGCGGGCACGTCGGCAGGCGACGGCATGAATTCGATCACGGCGTCCAGCATCGCCTGCACACCCTTGTTCTTGAAGGCGGAACCGCACATCGTCACGACGATCTCGCCGCTCAGGGTGCGTGCACGCAAGCCTCTTCGGATCTCGTCCTCGCTGAGGTCGCCGTGTTCGAGGAACTTGTCGAGAAGCTCGTCGTCGCCCTCGGCCGCCGCCTCGATCATCTTCTCGCGCCACACCCCGGCATCGTCACGCAACTCGTCCGGGATCTCGCGGGCCTCGTACGTCGTCCCCATGTTGCCCTCGTCCCAGTAGATCGCCTTCATGCGGATCAGGTCGACGACGCCGACGAAATCTTCCTCGGCCCCGATCGGCAACTGGATCGGAACCGGGTTCGCGCCCAGCCGTTCGCGGACCTGGTCCACGACGCGAAGGTAGTCCGCGCCGGCGCGGTCCATCTTGTTGACGAAGACCATACGGGGGACCTGGTACTTGTTGCCCTGACGCCATACCGTCTCGGTCTGCGGCTCGACGCCGCCGACGGAGCAGAGCACGGTTACGGCGCCGTCGAGTACGCGCAGGCTGCGCTCGACCTCGATCGTAAAATCGACGTGCCCCGGCGTATCGATGATATTGATGCGGTGCTCGTCGAACCGGCTGTCCATGCCGTTCCAGAAGCAGGTCGTCGCAGCCGATGTGGTCGTTATACCGCGTTCCTGTTCCTGCTCCATCCAGTCCATGACGGCGGCGCCGTCGTGCACCTCGCCCATCTTGTGGCTTACACCCGTATAGAAGAGGACGCGTTCCGTCGTCGTCGTCTTGCCCGCGTCAATATGGGCCATGATGCCGATATTGCGGTAGCGCTCGATGGGTGTGTTGCGGGCCACGACAAGGTTCCGGTCGAAACGGTTGTTAGCCGGTTACCAGCGGTAATGCGAGAACGCCTTGTTGGCTTCCGCCATGCGATGCGTGTCTTCTTTCTTCTTGACGGCCGTGCCGCGGTTCTCGGCGGCATCGAGCAACTCGTGCGCGAGGCGGTGCGCCATCGATTTCTCGCTGCGACGACGGGCCGCGTCGATGACCCAGCGCATGGCCAGCGTCTGGCGTCGCGCCGAGCGGACCTCGACCGGCACCTGGTAGGTTGCGCCGCCGACACGGCGGGACTTGCCCTCGACGACGGGCTTGACGTTCTCGAGCGCCGTCTCGAGCAGCTCGAGCGCCTTGTCGTCGGTCTTGGTTTCTCGCTCGGCGATACGATCGAGTGCGCCGTAGATGATGCGCTCGGCAACCGATTTCTTACCGTCGTTCATGATCATGTTCATGAACTTCGCGAGCAGTTCGCTCTTGTATTTGGGGTCCGGCAGGATGACCCGCTTCGGTGCCTGTGTTCTTCTGGACATTGTCTATTCTCATGATTCGTAGGAGGGGCTTTAGCCCCGATTCGGGCCTGAAGGCCCTCCTACGTGATCGGTTACGATTTCGGACGCTTGGTGCCGTACTTCGAACGGCCCTGGCGGCGATCCGAGACGCAGGCGCAGTCGAGCGTGCCGCGCACGGTGTGGTAGCGGACGCCCGGCAGGTCCTTCACACGGCCGCCGCGAATCAGCACGACGCTGTGCTCCTGCAGGTTGTGCCCTTCACCGCCGATGTAGCTCGTCACTTCGAAGCCGTTCGTCAGGCGCACACGAGCGACTTTGCGCATGGCCGAGTTCGGCTTTTTCGGCGTCGTCGTGTAGACACGCGTGCACACGCCGCGCTTCTGCGGGCTGGCGCCGAGCGCGGGAACCGCACTCTTGGCGCGCTTGGTGGCGCGAGGCTTGCGTACCAGCTGATTCACTGTGGCCATGGGCCCTCACTCTCCTTCTGCTCGATCGGTTCGGGTTCCGTCACTTTCGCACGCAATATGAACGCGCGCACCCGACCGCCGGACGCCTCTCACGCCAGGGGTCGGGGGATTGCGAAGCCGCCGACCGGGCCGGCTTCGCCGTAAATTCAGGGCCCGCCGTCAGGCGGGCCCCGGGGTCAAGGGCGGGCATTGTATTGACGGCCCCGCACTTGTGTCAATAGAAGGCGGGGACGGAGCTTGTTCCGTCCCTTTACGTACGACCGGGGGACGCGGCCTGCTGTGTCCTCTGCCGCCTTACGCCTCCGTCGCGGCTCCCCCGCCTTCCGCTTCCGCCGCTGCGACCGCGTCCGCCGGCGCTTCCTCGCCGGCCTCCGCCGCGGCAGCTTGCGCCTGCGACTCCTCGAGTTCCTTGAGCTGGTCGGCGAGGTCCTGCTCCCGTGTCCGGCGCCGCTCGGCATGGTGCGCGAAACCGGTACCGGCCGGAATCAGACGACCGACGATCACGTTCTCCTTGAGGCCGCGCAGCTCGTCCCTGAGACCGCGAACCGCCGCCTCGGTGAGGACGCGGGTGGTCTCCTGGAACGAAGCCGCCGAGATGAACGACTCCGTCGCCAGCGATGCCTTCGTGATACCGAGCAGCACCGGGTCGGCCGTCAGCACTTCCTTGCCCTGGGCCTCGAGTTGTTCGCCCACTTCGAGGAAGCGCGCCTTGTCGATCTGCTCGCCGCGCAGGTAGTTGCTCTCGCCCGGCGTGGCGATGTGTACCTTGCGCAGCATCTGGCGAATGATCACCTCGATGTGCTTGTCGTTGATCTTCACGCCCTGCAGGCGGTACACGTCCTGGATCTCGCGGACGAGGTAGTCGGCCAGGTGCTCGATGCCCTGCAGTCGCAGGATGTCGTGCGGATTCGGCTCGCCGTCGGCGATGATCTCACCCTTGACGACCTGCTCGCCCTCGAACACGTCCAGGTGGCGCCACTTCGGAATCAGCTCTTCATGGCTCTCGCCCGACTCGTCCGTGATGACGAGGCGGCGCTTGCCTTTCGTCTCCTTGCCGAAGCTGACCGTACCCGTGTGCTCCGCCATGATCGCCGGGTCTTTCGGCTTGCGCGCTTCGAACAGGTCGGCGACTCGCGGCAGACCGCCCGTGATGTCGCGCGTCTTCGACGACTCTTGCGGAATACGTGCGATGACGTCGCCCACGGCAACTTTCGCGCCGTCGGCCATCGAGATGATGGCGCCGACGGGCAGTGCGTAGACCGCCGGGATGTCGGTGTTCGCGAAGCAAACGTCGTTGCCGTCCTCGCCGACGAGCTTGGCGACCGGGCGCAGGTCCCTGCCGGCGCCGCCGCGGCTCTTCGGATCGAGTACGACGATGCTCGTCAGCCCCGTAAATTCGTCGACCTGCTCGGCGACCGTGACGCCGTCGATGAAGTCTTCGAACTTGATGCGGCCTTCCACCTCCGTGACGACCGGGTGCGTATGCGGATCCCAGTTCGCGACGATCTGGCCCTGCTTGACCTCCTCGCCGTCCTGGATCGTGATCGTGGCGCCGTACGGCACTTTGTAGCGCTCGCGCTCACGACCGAGATCGTCGATGACCGAGATCTCACCCGAACGCGACACTGCGACGAGATAACCCTTGCGATGAGTCACGGTCTTGATGTTGTTCAGCTTGACCACGCCCGCGTTCTTCATCTCGATGCTGTTGACCGCCGCCGACCGCGATGCGGCACCGCCGATATGGAAGGTACGCATCGTAAGCTGTGTCCCGGGTTCGCCGATCGACTGCGCGGCAATCACGCCGACAGCCTCGCCGATATTGATGCGGTGGCCGCGAGCGAGATCGCGCCCGTAACACTGCGAACACACGCCGTAGCGGACTTCGCAGGTGATCGGCGACCGAACCAGCACACTGTCAATCGACAGATCCTCGAGACGCGCGACGCTCGCCTCGTCCAGCATGGTGCCGGCATCGAAGGCGATCTTGTCCGACCCCGGAATCAGCACGGGTTCGGCCAGCACTCGCCCGAGTACACGTTCGCGCAGCGGTTCGACAATGTCTCCGCCTTCCACCAGCGGCGCCATCGCGAT
>JAKSCZ010000189.1 GCA_022360335.1 Pseudomonadota bacterium | reverse complement strand
CGCGCCCGCGCCGGGCAAACAGCAGGTCCAGGTCATCGACACCCTCGTCGAAGGGGTCCACTTCCCGTCCGGCATGCCGGCCGCCGACGTCGGTTATCGGGCCGTCGCCGTCAATTTGTCCGACCTGGCGTCGATGGGCGCGGTTCCGCGCTGGATGACGCTCGCGCTGACGCTGCGGGACGGGGAAGGGCCATGGGTCGGGGAGTTCGCCGCCGGATTGTTCGCGGCGGCGGACGAGCACGGCGTCGAGCTCGTGGGCGGTGACACGACACGGGGCGACAGGGTCGTCGCGACGGTTCACCTGTCGGGCGACGTCGAAGCGGGTGCCGCGCTGTTGCGCAGCGGCGCGCGTGCAGGGGATACGATTTTCGTCACGGGCACGCTCGGCGACGCTGCGGCCGGACTCCGGCTGTTCGAGGAAGGGCAGGACGAGGATTACCTCGTTCGACGTTTCCTGCGTCCGACCGCCCGTGTCGCGGCCGGCCGCGAGCTGCGCGGCATCGCAACGGCCTGTATCGACGTCTCGGACGGGCTCGCGGGCGACCTCGGGAAGCTGTGTGCGGCGAGCGGTGCCGGCGCCGAGATCGACGTCGACGACCTGCCGGTTTCCGATGCACTCCTCGAACGCTTCGGTATCGAGCAAGCGTCGCGATATGCGCTGACGGGGGGCGACGATTACGAGCTGTGCTGTACGGCGCCGGCGGACGCCGTGCAGGGGATAGCGAACGTGACGGCGATCGGCACGATCACCGAAGGCGCCGGTCTCGTATGCCGGAAGGGCGGCGATATCGTCGAAGTCGACGACGGCGGTTACCGTCACTTCGCATGAACGACAACACCCGCGTAGCCGCACGAGAAGTGCTCACCGACCCGGTCAACTTCCTGGCCTTCGGTTTCGGAACCGGGCTCGCGCCGTTCGCCCCCGGCACCGTCGGATCGGTCCCGGGCCTGCTGCTGTTCTGGCTGACGCTCGAATTCGGCCTTTATGTCCAGTTGGCGATCGCTGCGGTCCTGATCCTTGCAGGTATCTGGATTTGTGGCGAAAGCGCACGCCGCATCGGCGTGCACGATCACGGCGGCATCGTCTGGGACGAGATCGCCGGTATGTACGTTACGCTGTTCCTGGCGCCCGTGTCGGTCGCCGGATTCGCGGCCGCGTTCGTACTGTTCCGGCTCGCGGATATTGTCAAACCGTGGCCGATTCGGGACCTGGATCACAGAATGCGGGGGGGAGCGGGAATTATGCTGGACGACCTGCTAGCCGCTCTCTATGCCTCGCTGTTACTGGCTTTGTACGGGCGGCTTATGACCTGAACTGCGAGACGACATGGCCACCAAGGTTTCGGATATCGAGCGCCCGGGTGACGTTCCGGCGAAGATCGGTAAGTACGTCATCGTCAACGAGATCGGCAAAGGCAGTACCGGCACCGTCTATCTGTCTCACGACCCGTATTATCATCGCGACGTTGCGATCAAGGTCTACAATCTCGAAGAAGACACCGACGCCGAGCGCGCCAAGGCCTCGCGCAAAATGTTCTTCAACGAGGCGCACATGGTCGGCATGCTGCAGCACCCGAACATCATGCCGATCTACGACGCGGGCGAGGAGGACGGCAGCTACTACGTCGTCACCGAGCACATCCAGGGCGCACGCACGCTGGCCGCATACTGCCGGCCGGACAATCTGCTGCGCGTCGACGACGTCGTCGAGATCGTCTACAAGTGCGCCAGGGCGCTGCACTACGCACACGGCCGCGGCGTGATCCACCGGGACATCAAGCCGTCCAACGTCATGCTCACGATCGACAGCGACGTGCGCATCATCGATTTCGGCATCGCGATCGTCAGCGACTCCGAGATCTCGCGTATCGAGGGGATTGCGGGCAGCCCGAGTTACATGTCGCCCGAGCAGGTGCAGTCGGAGGAGCTGACGCCGCGCTCGGACCTGTATTCGCTCGGCGCGGTCATGTACGAACTGCTCACGGGATTCCGTCCATTCCGCGCCGACGACCTGTCCAAGCTGTTGCACCAGATCGTGTATGCGACGCCGCCGCCGATCCACACCTATCGCGGCGATCTGCCCGAAGAACTCGAGCGCGTCGTCATGACGACGATGCAGAAGGAGCCCGGCAAGCGACAGCCCACCGGCAACGCCGTGGCCGCGGAGCTGACGCGGGTCTACAAGGATCTGCGGCAGAAATACGACTCGCTCGACAACCAGGAGCATTTCGACCTGTTGCGCACGCTGCGTTTTTTCCACGAGTTCTCTCACGCCGAGATCTGGGAGGTCCTGCGCGCCTCCGACTGGCACGAGTACGGGGACGGCGAGGACATCGTCCGCGAGGGCGAGGTCGACGACCGTTTTTACATCATCGTCGCGGGCAAGGTGAAAGTCGAAGCCAACGGGAAACAGGTCGGTACGCTGTCGAACGGCGGGTGCTTCGGCGAGACCAGCTACGTCCGCGGCGCCAAGCGCCAGGCATCGATCAGGGCGGACGGCCAGGTGACGATTCTGCGCGTCAGCTCGACGCTGATGGAACAGGTTTCGTCGGCCTGCCAGCTGCGTTTCAACAAGGTCTTCCTGCGTTCGCTGATCACGCGCCTGCAGGGCACGAGCAGCGCCAGCACGTAAATCCACCCCGACGTAGGAGCGGCTTCAGCCGCGAATCGGGTAGCAGCGGCTTTAGCCGCGAACCGGGTAGGAGCGGCTTCAGCCGCGAACCGGGTAGGAGCGGCTTTAGCCGCGAACCGGGTAGCAGCGGCTTCAGCCGCGAACCGGGCCGGATACGTGCGTCTATTCAGGCGATGGCTCGTCCGCGCGACCATCCATCCTTGCGCCGGACGTCGCGTTGCACCCGTCCATCCGTCGCTACGCCCGCCGATTTCCGGGTACACTCGGGGCCGGCATCGAACCCCTGGAGGATATCCGTGATCGAACGTGTCGCCTGTCTGCTCTGCTTCCTGATCTGTTTGCCGGCTGTGGCGGGCGACCTCGGCGAGGCCGTCAAGGCCGACTATGACGGGCACCTGGGTGAGTTGTTCGAACACTTCCATCGCAATCCGGAACTCTCGACCGTCGAACACGAGACGGCGCGGCGCATGGCACTGGAGCT
>JAKSCZ010000437.1 GCA_022360335.1 Pseudomonadota bacterium | reverse complement strand
GAGTTTCTGCTCAAGCGCTCCGGTGTCGTCCAGAATCACGTCCAGTGAACCCAGATGGTCTTTCAGCGTATAGATCGTCTCCCGAGTGGTTTCACTACCTCCCGTGTAGAAGCCGGTTTCGATGGCCACGCCCGCGATGTAGCGCTTACGCTCCTGCGTACCGTTCGGCCGCTCGATGATCTCGACGTTACCAATGTAACGCGTGGTCGTCGTGCCGCTCGCGCCCTGATCGATCCGGCGATAGCGGGACCGGTCCACACCGTAGGCAAAGCTGACCGTATTGCCGCCTTTGGTGATCGTCGTCGGCGGCGAGAAATGGTCCATGAGAACGCGCCATACGCGCGACAGCAACTGAGCGAATGAGTATCTAGGCGGCTGTTTTAATTGTTGCTGCCGCCGAGTGATAGCCGAATTCAACGACTTTCTGCACGGCCCTCTCCTTCAGTTCCGGAAAAACACCGACTGCCTTCCGCTTGCACCCACCTCTCAGTTGACCTCGATCCGGTTCGTGATACAGGGCTAAGACCGAACCGGGAGAAGCAAAACAGAGGAACTTAGGAAATACGAGTGCCACTTGACAATTGGGCGACACCATACGGCTGATCCGAAAGTGTCAAGTAGAATTAACACGGACGAATGGACAATGCGCACAGAGTTATCTACCGAACCACTGGTACACTAATCTCCAATTCGACTCAAGCGCAGTCTTGCATATCCCTGAGTCTAGCTCCTTTAGTTTGGCGCCACAGTCCGGTGCATCGCTGTCCAAGTCTCCGTGGACATAGCTAATCACGAACCTCTGGCTCAGTCTTCCAGTCAACTTCAGTTCAAATACAACACTTGACTCAATTTGTCTTATAGAACTGATTCCGAGATTGTGCATCAACTCGTTCGCGTCATCCTCAAGTTTGCCCTCGACGTAAGTTACGTTCACAGAGTTTGGTTCTTTGCCCGGCCTAAGTACTCCGCCGCGCTTCTTCGACGAATTGATTAGCGGGACACCAAGGTCCAAGAAATGCCGTCCTAGCGTCATGATTTCAGCACGATTCTCACCAAAGTGTTCCATCAGCTCATTCTCCAGCGGCGGCCATGAACCACAGCCGACCAGAATAACAGAGGCTGTCGTTAGAACGATGAGCCGCCGAAATCTTGTATCGAAGAATCTGTTCTTTCGGTAATTGACCATCTAACTTTCTCTCACCTTAGGGCCGATCAATCGCGATAGGCCCTACCTCGCCAAGAAACAGTTGATAACCGTGCGCGGAGAAAGTAAAGACCGGAACAGGTATGCTCCAACTCATACTTAGCGCGTTCGTACTTGCTCCAGGATGATATCGATCGGGATAGTGGCCCACAATGGCTACCGGCCGTTGGTTAGTCTCCATCGCGGCCCAAGGTCGACCGCCAACGATATTTGACGTTCCTTCGGTTGTTCCAGCGTCAAGAACATAGTACCCGACGTCTCCTATTCGATATCTGCTTAGGATCGAGAACACTCTCCGCTCAATTCGGACCCCGATGGGCTGGCGAGAGTTCTCGATCACACGGAACTTCTCATCGTATCGCGTTTCTCTGTTAACCCTGCCTTTCGCCTTTGCATACGCGTCGCGAAGCTCGTCGACGAAATCTTCATCCCCAAGAAGTGCTTCGACGATCTCCCGATGCTCGGGCGATAGATCGGCTAGCTGTTGTTGCTCATGATCATGGGGTACATTTCTCTCATGATTAAGCGCCTGACTAAACGCTCCAGTCATCGCACCGTTCGCAAACTTCCCGCCGCTCAGCTTGGACGCGGTACCTCCTATCGCCGCTCCGATCGCTACACGCCGCTAGCTGAATCCATTACTGTTCTTGTGGATGTAGTTGCTGTTGTTGAATGTTGATGCGGCTGCAGTCAGTCCTGCCGAGGCGAATCCGTGCCCGAACTTTCCACCCTGCAGGACGGACGTGATACCTCCGATCGTCCCATGCACAAGGATTTTCGCTGCATAAAGACCAGCCGTGAAGTCCTCGGCAAGCTTGGCAAACCAAGTACTGCCCGCGTAGGAAAAGGCTCCGGCACTCAGTCCAGATATGATCCCGGTCAGGAACGCGTCGCTTAGATCCGCACCTGTCATAAGTGCGTCGAGCGTTCCCGCAATTGTGAACAGCGCGGCTACCGCGTACCACTTGATCCCCTCAACACCGGCTGCGATTGCTATGGCGAAGATCGAGAATGCGAATTCTCCACTCGGATCGGTGGCGTTCAGCGGGTTGTTCCACACGTACGAGTAGCGGTTGTGGCTCTGCGTGTTGGTGGGGTCCTGTACGAAGTTGTCCGACTGCAGGAAACGCCCCAAGAACGGGTCGTAGATCCGGCCGTTCATATGTACGATGCCGACGCTGTCGACCATCTCGTGCCCGGTGAAACCGCGCGTCGTCCGGCTCGAGTCGAACGTCAGTCCCAGGGCGATGAGTGAATTACCGGAATTGACTTCCTTCCAGTTCGTGGCATCGCGCCGCTGCCCCCACGGGCCAAAGGCGAGTTTCTGCTCGACCGCTCCGGTGTCGTCCAGAATCACGTCCAGTGAACCGAGATGGTCTTTCAGCGTATAGAGCGT
>JAKSCZ010000198.1 GCA_022360335.1 Pseudomonadota bacterium | reverse complement strand
GCGTCGCATCGACCGAGATCTCTTTGATTCCCTCTTTCTGGATCGCGTTCATTACAGACACGTCAGCAGTTCTTTCGAGCCGAAACTGCTGACTCTCCGCATCCAGCTCCGCTTTCCCGAACAACGCCTTTAGATAATCTTCCAGCCGTGCTTCGTGCAACTGCGTCGTACAAACGATCACGTGGTTCTTCACTATCAGAGCCATCAGGTCGCCATCGAGATAGTCCGCGCCCCGGGGCGGCGAGCGCGTGTCAAGGTCGGCTTCCTCGACTGTCGTCTTGGTCGGCACAACGGACGCCTTTTCGTCTTTTGTATAGGCCGCGACGTGCAGCAAGTGGCCGGTTTCGGGATTTCTGGATTGGTGTCGGCACTCCAGGGTATAGCCGCCCGCGTATCGAATCCTCCGTTCTTCGATGTTCTTTTGCTTGTCCATCGCCGCCATGACGAAGTGTTCGAGCGTTTTGCCGTTTGACGGGGCTTGGGCGTACTCCGCCCGTCTATAGCTCAATGTGCGACTTTTGTCGTCTCGCATTGCGTCCGACCGGCCAGCGTTCCTGGAGCTGAAAATATTATACGATTGTCCCTATTTTCCCAATTGTGGCAAACCTCTATATTTAGCGCCAATTCCCCTTCCCTGTATGTGTGACCCGACTCACATACAGAGCAGTGCGCCACTTGCTAGCGTTACATATTGCAGCGGTGTCCAGGCGGAAGACTCTGTGGTGTCAAGGTCCGTTCAATGGAGGAAAATATTCGGCTTTAGCAAGAAGCCGACGGTCAAGGTTCGTCTCGGCGACCGGCTCGAGAAATTGACGGACACCCAGGCCTACCGCTTCGAGGAGCTGAATCAGAAAAACACGGGGGGGCGGCCCGCCGAGAGCCGCAACCCGTTCGAGGCGTCGAGGTACTCGCTCGAAGATGCGGCGTTCCGTTTGATGGTCGGTGACGAGGCGATCCTGCAAATGGCGGCTTCCGGATCGGTCGACCTGTACACGAGCGTCGCGGGCCTCGTCGGCTGCTGGCGGCAGGAGGCAATCGATGGCAGCGTCGTCGATTCACCCGAGGTCACCCTTCGCTCGGGCTACCTCGCGTTGACGCTGGACGGATGCCGCGATCTGGCCAGGCGCGGGCAAGCGCGAGTGTCGAGATTCGAGTTCAAACGACTCCCCGATCCCTCGGTTACGGAACTCGACGGTGAGACACTCGCGGTACTGTCGACGTGGGATGGCGACGAGGTATCCTTTGTCGCACGCGAGCCGAGAACGGTGGAACAGGACGATACCGTGCTGCTGGCTCCCCTCCCTGCCAGAAAATAGGGTGTCAGTCACCCTATTTCCCGCCGGGGTGCCGAACGCTGCGTGTCACCTGTCAAGAAATAGGGTGACTGACACCCTATTTCACCTCGGGCCGGGCGCTGCGAAACGTTCGACCCATTGCCGCACCTCGTCATACCAGTGCAGCGAATTGGCGCGCGTCAGGATCCAGTGGTTCTCGTCGGGGTAGTACACGAGCCGCGATTCGACTTCCCGCAGTTGCAGCGCGCGAAAGAGTTCGAACGCCTGCCCGACCGGCACCCGGAGATCGTTCTGTCCGTGAATGACCAGGCTGGGCGTTTCGAATCGACCGGCATAAAGATGCGGCGATAATTCCTGGTAGATTTCCGGCGTTTCCCAGTAGGGCCCGAATCGTTGCTCGTGGACGGCGAAATCCGCCGAGGTCTGCGCGTACATGTCGTAGACGGCCGCATGGATCACCAGCGCGTTGAACGGATGTTCCCGGCTGAGCAATATCGACGACAGGTAGCCGCCGTAGCTCCCGCCGCCGGCTACGCTGCGCTCTTCGTCGATCCACGGTTTGTCCATCAACCATTCGGCAGCCGCGATGACGTCGGCGTACGGCTTGCTCGCCCAGTCCGGATTGATCGAATCGGTGAACGCCTGGCCGAATCCCGTCGAACCGTGAAAGTTCGGCCACGCGGTCACGTAACCCCAGGACGCGAATGTCTGCGCGTTCCAGCGGTAGTGAAAATTGTCCGTCACCGCGCCGTGCGGCCCGCCGTGAATCAGCAGGAACAGCGGGTACTCCTTGTCCGGATCGAAGCCCGGCGGGTAATGCACCCACATCTGGATCGGCTTGCCGTCGGCGCCCGGGTAGGTCACCGACTCACGGCTTCCGATGGAGACGTCGCCTAAGATATCGTCGTTGAATGAATCCAGGCGTCGCGCTGCGCCCCGGTCCGCATCGACCCGGACGACCCGGGCCGGGTAAACCGCGCTTTGATTCAGCGCGATGATCGTTCCGTCCCGGGCGATGCTCAACCGGCCGAAGTCGGTCTCGCCGGTTATCCGGACCGGGGCATCGCCGTTCAGCGGCAGGTAATAGATACGGCGCGTCCCCTCGTCATCGATTGCGCCGTACAGGCCCTTCGAATCCGGCGCCCAGGCGAGACCCGCCGCAGAACGATCCCAGTCGCGATGCACCATCCGGTTCTCGCCCGATGCCACCTCGTGGATCATGAGTTTCACCTGGTCGGCGTAGAACCCGGCGATATGCTGGCGGGAGAACGCGAGTAAGCGGCCGTCCGGTGAGAACGCCGGCAGGTCGTCGGGCGCCGAATTGTCCTCCGTGAGGTTGACTGCTTTCCCGGATCCGATCTCCAGGAGAAAAATATCCGGGTCCGGATAGACGGGGCCGTCGCCGCCGTCGGCGACGAATGCGAGCCTCGTCCCGTCGGGTGACACGTCGTAATCGCTTGCGTCGACGTCCGCCCGCGACAGCTGGATGCCCGCCCGCAACGTCAATGCCTCGACTTCTCCGCCCGTATCGGGCACGCGATACAGATGATTCTGCCTGTCTTCCGCCACCCAGGAATCCCAGTGGGAATACGGCATGGCGTTCCAGACCCTGGCGGACAGCTTGCTTTCCTTGTCCTCCTCGAGCTGCTCTTGCATCTCGTCGAAGCTCATCTCAGGCCAGACATTGGAGACGAAGTAGATGTGCCCGCCGGCCCACTTCAGCGCCGATACGCCGGTCGGGACGTCGGTCAGCCTGACCGCCTCGCCGGGTCCGCGCATGGGCATCACGTAGACCTGCGGCGCATCGCCCTCACCCGCTTTCCTGATGAACGCCAGCCGGGATCCGTCGGGCGAGAAGACCGGTCCCGATGCGCTGCCCTCCTCGGCCGTCAGCGGCTGCGGCGTTATTTCGCCCTCGACGCTCAGCAGCCAGAGCCGTGAGTTCGCGTCCCCGCCGTCCTCGGGATAGGTCGTCACCGGTACGACGACCCGGCCGCCGTCGGGAGACACCGCCGGGCTCCCCACGCGCTGCAGTTGCCACAGCACTTCGGCCGACAAGCGCGTGGATTCCTCTGCCGCGAACGCCAGGGGCAAAGCGCACAGGAACAAGGTGGGAATGATTTTTCGCATGTCGGAGTCTCCGCTGTTATGCCCGATCACCGGGGTAATAAGGTGTCAGTCACCCTATTTCCCGAACACGCCCCGGATGCTATCCAGGATATTGGCGGGAAATAGGGTGACTGACACCTTATTTCCTGTCGTCTGGCGGAGAGGGTGGGATTCGAACCCACGGTACGGCGTAACCGTACACCTGATTTCGAATCAGGCCCGTTCG
>JAKSCZ010000249.1 GCA_022360335.1 Pseudomonadota bacterium | reverse complement strand
TGCTGCACGGCTGCACGATCGGCGACAACTCGCTGATCGGCATCGGCAGCACGGTACTCAACGGAGCGAGGATCGGCAGAAACTGCATCGTCGGCGCGCACTCGCTCGTGACCGAGAACAAGGCATTCCCCGACGGCTCGCTGATCGTCGGCTCGCCGGCGCGGGTCGCGCGCGTGCTGAACGACGAGGAGATCCGGAAGATCGGCCGCTCGGCGAGCGTCTACGTCGACAACGCGGCGCGTTTCAACTCAGACCTGCGTCCGCGGGTCTGAGCGCCGTCCGGCCTTCGACGGGTCCACAACACGAATCAGCCCTTCCTGCGTCGTCGAGGCGACGAGGGTACCGTCCTGCGCGTGGAACTGCCCGCGGGCATAACCGCGCGCGCCCGACGCGTTCGGGCTCTCCATCGAATACAGCAGCCACTCGTCCATACGGAATCTGCGGTGAAACCACAGCGCGTGGTCGAGGCTGGCAAGCATCACGTTGCCGCGCGTAAACGGCACCGCATGCGGCAGCGTCGACGTCGCCAGCAACTCGAAGTCGGAGACGTAGGCGAGCAGATTCCGGTGCAGCGCCGGCCCGTCGGGCAGGCGGTCGACGGCGCGGACCCAGACGTGCTGCAGCGGCGCTCTCCTGCGCGGCTCATCGAGACTCGCCTGTTCGACGGGCCGGAATTCGAACGGGCGCTGGTCGGTCATGAAGCGGCGCAGCTTGACCGGGATCGTGTCGAGGACGTCGGCCGCGAGGCGCGTCAGGTCCTTGAGCCCTGCGGGCGCCGGGACATCGGGCATCGCGTCCTGGTGTTCGAGTCCGTCTTCGGGGCTCTGGAAAGACGCGGCGAGATTGAGGATCGGCCGGCCGTGCTGAATCGCGACAACGCGGCGGTTCGAGAAACTGCCGCCGTCGCGCGCGCGATCGACTTCGTAGATGATCGGTGCCTCCACGTCGCCGCGGCGCAGGAAATAGGCATGCAGCGAATGGGCGACGCGATCGTCGACCGTGTGCTGCGCGGCCGACAGCGCCTGGCCCAGGACCTGGCCGCCGAATACCTGCGGGCTGCCGATGTCGCGGCTCGCGCCGCGGAAGATGTTGTCTTCGATGCGCTCCAGGCCGAGAAGCGCAATCAGGTCATTGAGGACCGGGTGCATCGCTGGCAGCCTGTCGACAGAGTATTTAGAGGCGACCGCCGTCGACGGCGATCCCCGTGCCGCTGACGAAAACGGCATCGTCGCTGGCCAGGAACAACGCGACCTTGGCAACGTCGACGGGCTCGCCCAGACGTTTCGCGGCCGATGCCTGGATGCAGTGATCGCGCAAGCCTGCGCTCTTGCGGAAAGTGTCGCGGCTCTCGGGCGTCATGATGCCGCCCGGCTGAATGTAGTTCGCCGTGATGCCCCACTTGCCCGTCTCTGCCGCCAGGGCACGGGTCAGGTCGGCGAGGTCTTTTTCGGCCCGGGCCGCCGCCTCGCTTCCGTCGGCCGCGAAGAAGCTGCGCAGAAAGCCGAGATTGATGATACGCCCGGCCGGACTTTTCTCGAGGTGCGGCAACGCGGCGCGGCACACCGCCATGACCAGCGACGCCCTGTGTTTCAGAAGCGCTTCGAGGTGCTCATCGACTCTCGCGAGGGGGGCTTTGCGGCGAAACAGGAAATCGGTGACCAGGATGTCGAGGCCGCCGAGCGTACCGGCGGTCTCGGCAACCAGCTTCTCGAGGCTCTCCGGGTCCGTCAGGTTGGCGACGACACCGGTCACGCCCCTGACCGAGGCAAACTGTTGCGCAACCCCGCTGTTGCCGGTATCGGCGGCAATGACGCTCGCTCCGTGCCTGGTCAGCGTCCGCGCGATCGCCTCGCCGATGCCGTCCGCCGAATTGAGAACGAGCGCTTTGAGCCCGTACAGGCGCTTGGGGTCAGCCATGGATGGTCCCTGAGCGGAGCCGTCTACTCCGGAAGCGCATAGTCCGCGAATTGCCGGCGCAATTCAATCTTCTTCACCTTGCCCGTCGCGGTGTGCGGCAGCTCGTCGACGAATGCGACGTCGTTCGGAATCCACCAGTCGGCCACCTTGCCCCTGAAGAAATCCAGCAGCTCGTCCCTGCCGGGCTTGTGGCCCTCGGCCGCCACCACGACGAGCAATGGCCGTTCCGTCCATTTGGGATGCGCCACGCCGATCACGGCGGCCTGGGCGACCCCCGGGTGGCCCATGGCCGTATTCTCGAGTTCGATCGAGCTGATCCACTCGCCGCCCGACTTGATGACGTCCTTGCTGCGGTCGGTGACGGCCATGTAGCCCTGCGGATCGATGGTCGCAACGTCGCCTGTGTCGAGCCAGCCGTCGTCGGTGTGCGCCCCGGCCGCGCCGTCGAGCTTGAAGTAGTCGCTGCAGACCCACGGGCCTCGCACCTGCAAGGCGCCGTAGGCGACCCCGTCCCACGGCAGCGCCTCGCCGTCGTCGTCGACGATGCGAAGTTCGCAGCCGAAGATCCCCCTGCCCGCCTTGGTCGCGAGATCGAAGGCCTCGTCTTCCGACAGGTCCTCGGCACCGGCCTTCGGTGTATTGCAGGTACCCAGCGGGCTCATCTCGGTCATACCCCAACCCTGGATGGCGTGAACGCCGTGCACCTTCCTGAACGTCTCGATCATCGCGCGCGGCACGGCCGCGCCGCCGATAACGGTCCGGTCGAGCGAATTCAGCACCTTGCCGTTCCGGTCGCAATACTGCAGCAGGGCGAGCCAGACGGTCGGCACGCCGAGCGCCAGGTTGACGCCCTCGGACTCGATGAGATCGTAGAGGGCCTCCCCGTCGCCCATTTTCGGTCCCGGGAAGACCAGCTTGGCCCCGGCCATCAGCGCCGAGTACGGCACGCCCCAGGCATTGACGTGGAACAGCGGCACGACCGGCAGAACCGTATCGCGGCTCGAGAGGTTCATTACGTCCGGCGCAACGGCCGCGTAGGCGTGCAGGACCGTGGACCGGTGGTCGTAGAGCACCCCTTTCGGGTCGCCCGTCGTACCGGACGTATAGCAGAGTACGGACGCCGTGCGCTCGCCGAATTGCGGCCAGTCGTAATCGCCCGGCTCGGCCGTGAGCAGCGCCTCGTAACATATCGCGTTCGGCAGCGACGTCCGGGGCATGCACTCCCGGCTCGTCATGACGACGAAACCCTCGACGCCGGGGATCTGCGGCAGCAGCTTTTCGATGAGCGGCACGAACGCGACGTCGGTGAAGACGTAACGATCCTCGGCGTGGTTGATGATGAAGACGAGCTGCTCGGGAAAAAGGCGCGGATTGATCGTGTGGCAGACGTAGCCCGCACCGCTGACGCCGTAGTACACCTCGAGATGCCGGTAGTCGTTCCAGGCGATCGTCGCGAGGCGATCGCCGCGCTCCAGACCGAGATTGTCCAGCGCGTTGGCCAGTTGCCGCGCCCGCGCCATCGCATCGCGAACCGTGTAGCGATGCCGGGGATCGTCCATCGTGACCGACACGATTTCGCGATCGCCGTGGAATCGTTCGGCGTGCTTCGCGATCGACGAGATCAGAAGCGGGGTATCCATCATGTGTCCGTGCATGCGGCAGTCCTCCAGCTTATTCTTTTTCATTCGGATAAACGCGTATTTTTCATAAGCTTATCGGACATTTCCCAGGCAGGAAACCATGTTATGCTTGGGCGCGACAATAACGCCAATGTCCTGGAAAAGGGGGAGACATGAAACCGATCGACACTCGCCTACTCAAACCCGGCCGCCTCGGCGCGATCGCGGCCGCCGCTGTGGCGCTCGCCGCACCCGCAGCGGCACAGGAAAGCGGCCTGCAACTCGAAGAAATCGTCGTCGTTGCGCAGAAACGCGAACAGAACATCATGGACGTCCCGGTCGCGATCACGGCGGTAACGGGTACCCAGATCGAGCAGTCCGGCATCAAGGACATGATCGACCTGCAGCTGAACGTTCCGGGACTGATCGTCGGCGGCAGCCAGACGACGACGACCTCGAACTTTTCGGTTCGCGGCATCGGTTCCACATCGAACAACTTCGGCGTCGAATCGTCGGTCGGTCTCTACGTCGACGGCGTCTACCGCTCGCGCCAGAGTTCGATGATCAACGAACTCGTCGACGTGCAGGCCGTCGAGGTGCTGCGCGGCCCGCAGGGCACGCTGTTCGGCAAGAACACGGCCGCCGGGGCGATCCAGGTGCGTACGGTCGCCCCGAGCACCGACAGTACCGACGCCTTCCTCGACGTAACGGCCGGCACGCTCGACCTGCTGCGTATCTCCGGCGCGACCAACATCCCGCTGTCCGACAATCTCGCGTTCCGCGGCACGTTTTTCTCGTCGCAGCGCGACGGCTACGTCGACAACCACATCTACGACCTGAGCGGCCAGGGGCCGTTGCTCACCGTGCAGGACGACCTGTTCAACGACCGCGACCGTTTCGGCCTGCGCCTGCAGCTCGGCTACGACAACGGCGACGATTTCGACCTGCGTATCATCGGCGACTACTCCGAGATCGACGAGGTCTGCTGCGTCGGCACGTCGCGAGTCGACAGCCTGCTGTCCCACGGCACGCTGGAGCAGTTCGGCGTGGGCGTTCCCGGACCGGACTTCCTGCGCATGTCGCTCGGCAGCATCGTATTTACGGATTTCCCCTACCCGGCCGTGCTGCCGACCGCTCCTGCCGTCGGCGCGAACATACCGTTGCCGCCGAACGTGATTACCGGCGTCAGCTGGGACGACTACGTTACGTCGGTCAACTTCCCGCCGGTTTCGCAAAACGAGGACAGCGGCCTGTCGGTCGAGTTCAACAAGGACTACGACAACTTCACGCTGACATCGGTCACGGCCTGGCGCTCCTTCGACACGTTCGACCGGATCGACGCCGACTTCACCGACACGTCGATCGCCGAGCGGACCAATGACGCGTCGCAGGAGTCGATATCGCAGGAACTCAGGCTGGCCGGTACGTTCGGCGACGACAACAACTGGCTCGTCGGCGCCTACTACTTCGCCCAGGACATCGACAGCAACACGCGCACGATCGGCGGCACGCAGCTGCAGGCCTACGCGGACCTCGGCCAGAGCGGCGGGCTCACCCTTCTGAGAGACGCCGTGACGGCGGTTTCGCAGGCCACGGGCGGCCTGGTCCCGCCGGGCGCCGAGCCGTTCCCGGCCGGCGCGTTCGCGAACGACAACGTGACCCAGGACCACTCCGGCTACGCGCTGTTCGGCCAGGTCGACTGGGCGCTGAGCGATGCCGTGACGCTGACGCTCGGCGCACGCTACACGGACGAGACCAAAGACATCGACGCCGTGTACACGCAGACGAACCCCGGTACGTTCCGCTTCGACGAGGACGAATCGCCGGTGGAAATCGGGACCGCGATCGCGCTGTTCCAGATGTGGGCGGCGGGCGGCATGGTCGGTCTTCCGCCCGACCTGTCGCCGTTGCTGGCCGTTACCGATCCCGGCTGGGCTGCGTGGACGCTGCCGCCGTTCTCGCCGCGCCCGAACGTCAACGAGACGCTCAAGGACGACCAGGTGACGGGCACCGTCAAGCTGACCTGGTTCCCGAGCGACGGCACGATGCTGTACGCCTCGTATGCCACCGGCTTCAAGTCCGGCGGCACCAACGCGGACCGCATCGAGTTCGATCCCGACGACCCGAGCAACCCGCTGTTCTCGCAACTGTTCGACGCCGAGACGTCGAAGTCGTTCGAAATCGGCTTCAAGGGCGACATCGGAGACCGCCTGCGCGTATCGGCCGCCGTGTACCAGACCGACTTCGAGGACTTCCAGGCGAATACCTTCGAGGGGTCCGGTTTCATCCTGCGCAACGCGGGTGACCTCGAGATCAAGGGCATCGAGCTCGAATGGCTGTGGCAGCCCTTCGACAACACCAGCGTCACGGGCTATTTCGCGCGCAACGAAGGCGAGTACATCACGTTCCTGAACGGTGTGGCCTGGGATGCGACGCCGTTCCACTTCAGTATTCCGGACGACGGCAACCGCAGCGGCGAGTCCCTGCCGTACAACCCTGAAAACCGGTACATGGTCGCCCTGACCCAGGACTTCCCGATGGGCGGCAACAACCTGTTCTTCCGTGCGGAGTACGCGTGGGCCGACGAGACCGCGACCGACGGCGACAACGACCCGCTGACGATCATGGACGACTTCGGCATCCTGAACCTGCGCCTCGGCCTCGAGATCGACGACTGGAACTCGACGGTCACGCTGTGGGGTCGCAACGTGACGGACGAACGCTACTGGAACGGCTCGTTCGATCCGCCGCTGCTGGACAACGGACGGCTGAATTCCTACCCGTCGGAAGTCGCCACGTACGGCATTACCTTCCGCAAGCTCTGGGATTGACGGCCACGACAATCAGGATCGGGCTGGCGCAGATCGCGCCAGCCTGGCTGCGGCGCGACGCGACGCTCGACAAGGTCGCCGCGTGGATCGGCGAGGCGGCCGACGCGGATTGCGACCTCGTCGTTTTCGGAGAGGCGCTCGTGCCCGGCTACCCCTTCTGGGTCGAACGCACCGGCGGCGCGAGGTTCGAGTCGCAATTCCAGAAAGAGCTGTTCGCGCATTACGTCAGCCAGAGCGTCTGCATCGAGGACGGCGATCTCGACCCGGTGTGCGAGCTCGCCCGGAAACTCGAAATCGCCGTCTACCTCGGCGTGATCGAGCGCGCCGCCGGTCGCGGCGGGCACAGCCTCTACTGCTCGATGGTCTACGTCGACGCGCTGGGAGAGATCCGCTCGGCGCATCGTAAACTCATGCCGACGCACGAGGAGCGCCTCGTCTGGGCGATCGGCGACGGCAACGGCCTGCGCACGCATCGGCTCGCCGCGTTCACGGTCGGCGGGCTCAACTGCTGGGAGAACTGGCTGCCGTTGCCGCGTGCGGCCCTGTACGCGCAGGGCGAGGACCTGCACGTCGCGATCTGGCCGGGCAATCTGCGCAACACCGAGGACATCACCCGTTTCGTCGCACGCGAGAGCCGCTCGTTCGTCGCGTCGGTCTCCGGCCTCATGCGCCGGTCCGACATCAATCCATCGCTGCCCCGCAGCGGCCTGTTGATCGAAACGGCCGACGACGTCATGGCGAACGGCGGTTCCTGCGTCGCAGGGCCCGACGGCCGATGGGTGCTCGAACCCGTGGTCGGCTCGGAAACCCTGCAGGTCGTCGATCTCGATCACACGCGCGTGCTCGAGGAGCGCCACAGCCTCGACGTCGCCGGGCACTACTCGCGACCCGACGTCGTGCGGCTCACGGTCGATCGCAAGCGGCAAACGACCGCCGAGTTCGACGGCTAGCCTCGCGGTTCGGGCCTGAAGGCCCTCCTACAGTAGGAGGGCCTTCAGGCCCGAACCGCGAGGGCCCGAACCCCGAACCGGTAGGAGGGCCTTCAAGCCC
>JAKSCZ010000278.1 GCA_022360335.1 Pseudomonadota bacterium | reverse complement strand
GAAGAACTGGCCGGGCTTCGCGAGCGGCAGATGGCCTCCGGCGACCACATACGCTACGACGGGCGCTGCCGGGAACGAACCGGGCCGCGTGACGGCGTCCCGCCGGTCGTGCGGTTCCGGAACCCGGATGCCGGCGAGGTCATCGTCGACGACGTGGTGCGCGGCCGGGTGGTCTTCGAGAATTCACAGCTCGACGATCTGATCATCGCGCGCTCGGACGGCAGCCCCACGTACAACTTCTGCGTGATCATCGACGACTTCGACATGCGGATCACCCACGTCGTACGCGGTGACGATCACCTGAACAACACACCGCGGCAGATGAACATGCTGGCGGCGCTCGGCGCCGAGCCGCCGACCTACGCACATCTTCCCATGATCCTGGGGCCGGACGGCGCCAGGCTCTCCAAGCGCCACGGCGCCGTGGACATTCGCGACTACCGCGAGCGGGGATACCTTCCCGGGGCGATGCTCAACTATCTCGTACGCCTGGGCTGGTCTTTCGGTGATCGGGAAACGTTCTCCGTCGACGAGATGATCGAGCGTTTCGACATCGCCGACGTGAACCAGTCCGCATCGGCGTTCAACCCGGAGAAACTGCGCTGGCTGAATCAGCAGCACATTATCGGGGCCGACGCGGCCGGCCTCGCCACGGCGCTGGAACCGTTTCTCGAGCGGGCAGGCTACGATCTCCGGAGCGGCCCGACACCGGCCGCCGTCGCCGAAGCGTTCAGGGAACGCGCCGAGACGCTCGAGCAGATGGCCGAAAGCGCGCGGTGGAGTTACGAGGACTTCGAGGAGATCGACCCGAAAGCGGCGAAGAAGAACCTGCGGCCGGCCGTGCTGGAACCGCTCCGTGCGGTGACCGGGCGGCTGGCGGCCCTTACTAACTGGGAAAAGAGCGATATCGAAGCGGCCATTCGGTCGGTGGCATCCGACTTCGAGCTCAAGCTCGGCAAGATCGGGCAGCCTGTCCGCGTCGCCGTCACCGGCGGTCCCGTATCGCCGCCGATCGACGTTACGCTCGAACTCATCGGTCAGTCGCGTGCCGTCCGCAGGCTCGAAGAGGCGCTCGGACTCATTGCCGCACGCGCTTCCTCAAATGCATGATTTAACAGCAAATTTTGGGGGCTACCCGGGTTTCTTGACAGCGGTATCTGCGAACCCTATAGTGCGCGGCTCCGTGGGGCTATAGCTCAGCTGGGAGAGCGCTTGCATGGCATGCAAGAGGTCGGCGGTTCGATCCCGCCTAGCTCCACCAACATCCTCTACAATCAAGATCCTGCGTCCCCATCGTCTAGAGGCCCAGGACTCCGCCCTTTCACGGCGGCAACAGGGGTTCGAATCCCCTTGGGGACGCCATACACGACATCGGCAGTTGGCAGTGGATTGGGCGCTCATTTGTCCACATGGTGTTCTATTTCTTATCGACAAACTTGTTATCTTCAATTTCAACACCCTCAGCAGCCGCTACAGGTTCTACGGTAATCTTCAATTGCCCGTAGTGCGATGAGTAAGTGCCTGACACCTTGGCTGGCCTACCAAAGGTAAACGCCTCTGAGGCGGCGCCCTCTATGATTTCCTCGAACGATTCCCAGAACAAGAGCCGCTGCTGATCGTCCCACAGTAGTTTGATGCCCTTCTTCTTGATATCTGAGACCAGATGTTCGACCTTTCTCGTAATCAGAATCAGGGCGATAACGTTGCCTGCAAACAGTAGGGCCAGATAGGTAGTCATTGGGGGATCTCCTTTCCGTCGATTCCGCAGTATACATGGAGCATTTCATTCTTCTCCCTGATTGGCCGACGAATACGCTAGGGCCTGTTAACACTAATGTTGGTAAACTGTGTTGATGGAAATGTGATTGAAGCAGTTTCGAGTAATCGAAGAGTTGTTGCCGCTTCAACGCGGTAATGTGAAAGTGCCGAATATACAAGTGTTAAACGCCATACTGTATGTCGCCGAACATGGTTGCAAATGGCGTAGTCTGCCAAAGAAATTTGGTAATTGGCACAGTATTTATACGCGCGCTAACCGCTGGGTGAAGAACGGTGTTCTGGATCGTGTATTTAGCGCCCTGCAAGACGATGATGTGATCAACATTCAAGTTGAGCATGTTTCGCTGGATAGTACGGCGGTCAAAGTACATCCTGACGGAACCGGTGCGCTAAAAAAAACGGTCCACAATCTATCGGCAAGTCGTGCGCCGGATGGACGACTAAAATTCACATGGTCGCCGCCGACGCACAAACAGCGGTAACGTTCTCCTTGTCCCCAGGCCAGGCCGGTGACGCACCCGAAGGCCGGAAGTTGCTCAAAACCCGTTCATCAAAGGGGCGGTTATAGGTGCATTTTGCGGTCCCGTCTATCCGCTGTTGGCTCGCAGTTTCCGTGCTTGAGCAAGCGAGAGAGCATTAGCCGTTTCTGCTTGTATCTGACCGTATTGCACGTGTAAAACGAGCCGGTGGAAATCACCAAGCACGGCCGCCGTCACACGGTCCTCATATCCGATCGGGAATACCGGCGCTTGAAGCGCCAGGATCGGCAAGCATTGTACGCTTGGGAAGTGCCACCCGAGGTCATTGAGGAAATCAAGACGGCCGAGGTTCCGCCGGGCCACGAGTACCTGGACGCCGAACTGGAGGATTAGGTCAAGCCGCCGTCGGTCGCCTGCGGTTTTCTACCGCCGAGACTGTTTGCCAAACTGCGGGATCGCTTCATAGAAATCGCCGAAGCCTTACTTCATCGGCAACGATCGGGAGGGGGCGATGGCCGGGAGAGTATGAACGTCGCCGAGCATCCCAGTATCAGGGCCTGCACGACGATGATCCACGTTGCGACGTCGAGCAACCACGAGATCGCCAGTATCGCGAACATCGACAGCACGCTCATCGTTTTCGCGGCACGCCCGATGGCCCGGTGCCGGCGCCAGTCGTCGATCAGCGGACCGAAGACGTCATGATCCAGCAGCCACCGGTGCAGCCTTTCCGACGAGTTCGCGAAAGCGAACGCGGCGACGAGGACGAACGGCGTCGTCGGCAGCAACGGCACGAAAATCCCCGCGCCGCCAAGCCCCAGGCTGATCAGGCCGATGAAGATCAGGGCGACGCGCTTTGCCGGATTCAATGCAACCTCCAGGTCCGGTAACGACGTACCGGTCTCGTGCGCTCCGAATCGGCAGGATATCAGCAGGCTCGGGGCCCGCACAGCCCCGCTCAGTTGACGGCTCGAACGACCTCCGAGGAGAAAGCACTCTCCATGCCGGCCGAATTATATGCCGTCGCGGCGAAGTAGTAGGTTGCCGGGTCGAGTTCGTCGACGACGAATACGCTGACGCTGGGATTGTCGATCAGTACCAGCCTATCGTAGGCGCCCGG
>JAKSCZ010000382.1 GCA_022360335.1 Pseudomonadota bacterium | reverse complement strand
TAGACGAGGACCCCTGTCGCTATGGTTGCCAGAGGGATCGTCGCAGCGGCGAGAGGCATCAGAATCGATAACTGCATTCCGGTGTGCACGAGCCTGGACAACGCCCAGGCGGTAACTACGAAACCACCTACACAAACCGCAGTAGGTAACAGTTTCGTGAATCCTTCCGTGCGGGGTAAAACCGCGAGCGCAAACACGTTGGCGACGATCAACGCCGAACCGTAAAGGACAAGGCTTGGACTCATGTCACGCCAGCTCTTCGATCGGAGTGAAGGAATCGGTCAGGCCAAATGCGGCCGGCCCGAAGACTTCGAGGCATTCGGGTCGTCGCATGATCGCTGCAGCGGATAATCCGATGATTTTCAGGCGCTGACCGTACTTGAGTTTCTCGCCCGTGACGGGTTCTGCCGTTTCACGATCCAGGCTTGCGATCAGATCCGGGACAATGCAGGCGATCTCGCCGTTTTTGCGCGCCGTCAGATATTCGTTTTGGGTTTCGATGACGAACGCTTCGTCGGGGTTGTCCAGGCCACGCATCGCGACCGTGGCGAAATGCCAGCCGTCGCGGGTCTCGCGATTGATATCCACGATCTTGCCGTCGAACAGGATGCGGGCGTGGCGATCGATTTCCGGTCGATTCAGGATTTTCATGAGACCGTCGAACGGATCGTCGCACTCGGCACGCGCTTCCCTGATGCCCCGGCCGATCTCGAGACAATAGGACATCGAGCCCAGGATGGCCTTTTTCTTTACGTCGGCGCCGCTCATCGGATACAGGGCACTGTAGACCATTGCGCCGAGCGCACCCGTCACGACACGCGCGATATCTTCGACTTTCCGATCCGACGTCGCGTGGTCGATGATGATCGAATCGCCCAACTCGTTCTCGATCACCATCGGGCAGGCCCTCGAGCCGTACACGCTGTACGTCACCATTTCAATGTGCGGAAACGCCCGACCCATGCCGTCGCCGTCAACGACGGGCAACCCGGCCTGGGCACCGAGCGCCAGCGGAATGATCGAGTTCAATCCGCCGACTTCGGCGGGAATGATCGCGTCGACCTTTCGCCCAAGGTGCTTCTCCATTTTTTCCAACAGGCTCCTGCACACGCCTTTGGCTTGCAGGTGTTCGACCAGTACGGTCGGCGCACCGACGCCGGCGACACTGACGACGAGCGCCTCGTCATCGAGTTCGCCCGCCGTGATGACTTCCACGTGCCGGCCTTCACGAACTTCCTGCTGGAGGAGCAATTGCCCGATGTAGGGATCGCCGCCGCCGCCGGTTCCGAGCAGCACGGCACCGCGAGCGAGGTCCTTGATCGTTTCGACGTTATCGATTCTCATGCTCATGTCCCCACAGCCGAGGTGTCCAGATCGCCAACGACGCGAACCCTGACGTCGACGGCGTCGGTCTGCATATAAGGCATCGGGTATTCCTCGATATCGACGACTTCGAGCGTGCCCGGGACGGCGCCTGCGGCGATTGCGTTTTCTTTCGCTTCGTTCGTCGCCCGTTCGATAGCCGCATCGCGCCCGCCTTCGCCAGAGAAATCGAACAGGCGTTTGACGCGCCCGCCGACCTTTGCGATGGCGGCACCGATGGCGTTGGCAACCGCACCGTGATCCGGCTTGATGACCCCGGACGCGCCCGCCAGATCCCCGTCGATCAGCACACTCCCGCCTCCGACGAGGATGACGGGTATGTCGGTTGCGCTGGTCTTGAGCTGGTCGATCGCGGCCTCGACCCTGCGGTGAACGAGTTCCGAGATTTCATCGGCTTGCTCGTCCGGGATGCCCTGCAGCCTGCTGCGGTCGCCGATATCGAGCAGTCCGCGGGCGACGGCCACATCCGTCGTCGTCAGCGTCGATCCGCCGAAGACCTGCGCTTTTTCCGTCAGCCGATAACCGACGGAGTCGGGACCGAGCGTGATGTTGCCGTCATCACCGATCCGGACGATCGTTCCGCCGCCAAGACCGACCGACAATACGTCGGGCATCGTGAAGTTCGTACGCACGCCGCCCAGGTCGAAAGACTCGCTGGTCTCGCGGGCGAGGCCTTTTGCCAGTACGCCGACGTCGGACGTCGTGCCGCCAATATCCACAACGATGGCTTCTTCGAAATTGGAGAGAAATGCGGCGCCGCGAATACTGTTGGTCGGTCCCGCGGAGCAGGTCGCGACCGGAAACCGCTTCGCGATTTCCGTGCCCATCAGTGTGCCGTCGTTTTGCGTGAGGTACAGGTTCGCGTGCAGTCCCAGCGAAATCATGGCCTGCTCGAACGCCGAAACCACCTCGCCGGCGAGTTCGTGCAGCGTGGCATTGATGATTGCAGCGTTCTCCCGTTCGACCAGTCCGATTCCACCTACCTGGTGCGACAGCGTTATGTGAACGTCACCGGCGATGCCCCTGACGATCTTCCCGGCCTCGATCTCGAGGTCGGGCCGGATCGGTGCGAACACGGACGAGATCGCCGCAGACGCCAGCCCGCTATTCCTAATCTCTCGAGCCGCTGCTTCGATCGCAGCCGTGTCGAGCGGCGCGTAATCGACGCCAGTGTAGTACCTGCCGCCACCGACCATGAACACGTGGTCGCCGATGACCTCGCGCAACTCGTCGGGCCAGTCCACGAACGGGGGAATGCCGGAG
>JAKSCZ010000097.1 GCA_022360335.1 Pseudomonadota bacterium | reverse complement strand
GGAACTCGACGGACTCGGTCCCGTAGGAGTCGACGTCGATGCCGGGCCGGTGCTCGAAACGCGACGCCTCGCCCTCGAGATGGATACGCGCAACGAGTCGCCCGAGCTGTTTCTGAAGTTCCAGGTCGTCGAGATCGGGCGCCCGCCCGCCGTGGCAGGGATACACGGCGAGGCGGTGATGCCCCGAAGAGTGCAGCGTCGCGCCGCCGTGCCGCAGCGCCGGGACGACCGGAATCTCCTGCCCGGCAAGATCGGCTGCGAACGCGTGCTCTTCGAGAATCGCCGCGTCCGACCAGCGGCCGGGGCGATAGAACTTGGTGACGATCGGCGCATCGTCCTCGATGCCGACCCGGTAGACGCGGTTCTCGTAGCTGTTCAGAGCGAGGAAGCGGCCGTCGCAGCGAAACCCGAGGCCGCCCAGTGCCGCGAGGATGTCCTCGGGTTGCAGGTCGGCGAACGCCAGCCGCGCGGCGTCGCTCAAGACGCTTTCCTCGACTCCCGCTTGCGATCGGATTCGGTGAGCAGTTTCTTGCGCAGCCGCAGCGACGCCGGTGTGATTTCGAGCAATTCGTCGTCATCGAGAAATTCGAGCGACTGTTCGAGCGAGTAACGGAGCGGCGGCGTCAGGATCAGATTCTCGTCGCTGCCGGCGGCCCGGACGTTCGTGAGCTGCTTGGCCTTCGCCGGGTTCACGACCAGGTCGTTCGAACGCTGGTGGATGCCGACGATCATGCCCTCGTAGACCGGCGTGCCGTGGCCGATGAAAAGGCGGCCGCGGTCCTGCAGATTGAACAGCGCATAGGCAAGCGACTTGCCCTGGACGTTGGAGACGAGCGCGCCGTTGTTGCGCTGGGCAATACCGCCCTGTACGCGCGCGGCGTAGCGTTCGAAGACGTGGTGGATGAGGCCCGTGCCGGACGTGGCGGTCAGGTACTCGGTGCGAAAACCGATCAGGCCGCGCGTCGGGATGCGGTAGTCGAGACGGATGCGGCCGTTGCCGTCGGGGATCACGTCGACGAGTTCGCCCTTGCGCTCGGCAAGGCGCGACATGACGGCGCCCTGGTGTTCCTCGTCGAAATCGACCGTGAGTTGCTCCCAGGGCTCGTGTTCGACGCCGCCGACCTCGTGCATGATGACCTCGGGACGGGACACCGCGAGTTCGAATCCCTCGCGCCGCATGGTCTCGACGAGAACGGCCAGATGCAACTCTCCGCGGCCGGAGACCCTGAACTTGTCCGGGTCGTCGGTATCGTCGACGCGCAGCGCGACGTTGTGCTCGAGTTCCCGGTCGAGGCGTTCGCGAATCTGCCGGCTGGTCAGGTACCTGCCGTCCCGTCCCGCGAACGGCGACTTGTTGACCTGGAAGGTCATGCTCACGGTGGGTTCGTCGACGGCCAGCGCGGGCAGCGGCTCCTCCTCGCCGGGAGTACAGATCGTGTCCGATATGCCGAGCTTCTCGATGCCGCTGAAGACGACGATGTCGCCGGCGGTGGCCCGCTCGAGCTTGCGTCGCTGCAGGCCGCGGTAGCCGGACAGCTCGAGTATGCGGGCGCGGCGGCTCGAACCGTCCGGCGCGACGACGCTGACGGGTGCGTTGGCTTCCAGCGTGCCGCGGCGAATACGGCCGACGCCGAGCACCCCGACGTAGGTGTCGTAGTCGAGACTCGATACCTGCAGTTGCAGGGGGCCGTCGGGATCGACGGCCGGCGGCGCCACGTGGTTCACGATCGTCTCGAACAGCGGCGTCATGTCGCCGGTGCGCGCCCCGGCGTCCTCGCTGGCATAGCCTTCGAGCGCCGACGCGTAGATGATCGGGAAATCCAGCTGCTCGTCGGTTGCGCCGAGCCGGTCGAACAGGTCGAAGGTCCGGTCGACGACCCGGTCCGGGCGTGCGCCCTGCCGGTCGATCTTGTTGACGACGACGACCGGCACGAGGCCCCGGTCGAACGCTTTCTGCGTCACGAAGCGCGTCTGGGGCATCGGACCCTCGACGGCATCGACCAGCAGGAGCACGCTGTCGACCATCGACAGCACGCGCTCGACTTCGCCGCCGAAATCCGCATGCCCGGGCGTATCGACGATATTGATGCGATAGCCGTTCCAGTCGACTGCTGTATTCTTCGCGAGGATAGTGATGCCGCGCTCGCGCTCGAGATCGTTCGAATCCATGACGCGGTCCGGCACGGCGGCCCTCGGGCCGAGGGTGCCGGACTGCTGCAGCATCCGGTCGACCAGCGTGGTCTTGCCGTGATCGACATGTGCGATGATCGCAACGTTGCGAAGTTTGGTAATGTCGGACATACGGGTGGCGCCGCGGGAACTGGCGGCGGATTATAGAGACCCGGTATGCGAATTGATACGGAGTCCGGATGATCAGGATAGTTCGATATACGGGTATCGCTGCGCTCGTACTGGCCGCCGGGGCGTGCGGCCGGGCCGGGCCGGAGCCCGATCCGGCCGCCTATAAGGCCGAGATCGCGGAGTGGCGGGCCGGGCGCCTCGAGCGTCTGCTCAAGCCGACGGGCTACCTTACGCAGATCGGCTTGTACTGGCTCGAGGACGGCAATTACCCGATGGGGTCGTCGGCCGGGAACCGCATCGTTCTGCCCGGGACGGCCGCCGCACACGTGGGCGACCTCGTCGTCGCCGACGGTGCGGTCCGTATGATCGTCGCACCGGACGTCGCCGTGCTCGACGGAGAGAGAGCGGTCAGCGACATCGTCATGCCGGCGGATACTTCGGGCGAGATCCTGATACTGTCCCACGGCTCGATCGCGTGGAGCATCATCGAGCGCGCCGGCAAACTGGCGGTGAGGATTAGGGATTTCGGCCATCCGTTCGCGAAGACCTTCGGGCCGCTGCCGTACTACGAGATCGATCCGGGATACCGTGTCAGGGCCCGGCTGCACTATTACGACGAACCGCGCACCGTCGCGGTCGATACCGTCATAGAAGGCTTTCAGCAGTTTCCGGTCGCTCCCGGGGTGGCGGCGTTCGCGATCGACGGTCGGGAGTATCGACTGGAGCCGACGATTTCGGGGGACTGGCTGTTCTTCGTGTTCGGCGACGACACGAACCGGGACGACACCTATGGGGCGGGACGATTCCTGTACGCGGACATGCCCGGCGAAGACGGTGAATTCGTACTGGATTTCAACAAGTCGTACAGCCCGCCGTGCGCGTTCAACGATTTTTCCACCTGTCCCGTCGCCTCACCGGGAAACAGGCTGCCGGTTCGAATCGAGGCGGGCGAGCGTTTCGAGCCGTACCTGCATTACTCGGGCGACCCGGGGCGCCAGAAGCGGCTGCGCGTATCCCCGGGACCGCCCTAGCCGACGACGTCGAAGGTCAGACCGGCGTTCCGGCGGAGCCGGTCCAGCAGCGCGTCGCCCATGGCGGCGGCCGGCGTCAGCACGCCGCCCGGGGATTCCGGCCCGTCCTTTGCGAGGCAGACGGCCGCTTCGGCGAGCATCTTGCTGGTCGAACCGTAACCGGGATCCCGATCGCCCGTGATGCGCGTGCGGATCGCCTGTCCGTCCGGCAGCTTGCCGAGCTGCATCAGGTTGAAGAAGCCGGTCTCGCGCATCTCGCGGTCCGGGCCTTCGCCGGGTTTGGGCAGGACGAAACGGGTCAGGAGCTTGCGGGTCGGCGCCAGCGAGACGCCCAGCACGAGGCCCGCGAGCGCCGCGGTCACGGCCGTCCCCTTGAGCCGGCCGCCGATTCCCCGGCCGGTCAGAACCGCTTCGCGATACCGGAAGTCCTTGCCCCAGGGATAGCCGGCCAGCGCATGGCTGCGGCGCACGACCCGCGTGTTCACGCCGGCCATGACGAACGGGGCCGTCCAGGACCCGACGTCGTCGTCGCGAACCACCTGCCGCTGATCGGGACCATCGGGTCCCTGGCGTTCCCCTTCGGGGTTCAGGGCATAGGGGTTCGCGAGAACGCGGGCGACCTCCCTGTCGGCGCGGGCCTCCTCGACGACGTTCACCATGCTCGCGAGCGTCCCGCCGCTGGCCGTGCCTTTCGTCGCCTTCACGTACAGGGCGATGCTCTTGCAGAAGGCCCCGTGGGTATCGAAAGCCGTTTTCTGCAGGAAATGCACGCCGATGTCCATCGGGATCGAGTCGAAACCGCAGCAGTGGACGATGCGCGCGCCGCTTTCGCGAGCGCGTTCGTGATGCGCGTCGATCATCCTGCGAATCCACTGGACCTCGCCGGCGAGGTCGCAGTAGCTCGTGCCGGCATTGACACAGGCCGCAACGAGTTTGGAGCCGTACAAGGCGTAGGGCCCGACGGTCGTCAACACCACGCGCGTGTCCCGTGCCATGGACGCCAGCGCCGCGCTGTCCGTGCTGTCGACGACGATCGTCCGGAGCGAGGCGGCATCGGCGCCCAGGCCGGCCCTGACGTTCCCGAGTTTCGCGGCGCTGCGTCCGGCGATGGCCCAGTTCAGGTCGCCGCCGACGCCGTACCGCCGCAGCAGATACTCCGCGACCAGTGTGCCGGTAAATCCCGTGGCGCCGTACACGACGAGGTCGAATCGGCGTGCGCTCACGGCCGTTGCTCCAACTCGGATTCTGTGACGCCTGCCACTTGCATTGCGACAGTTTACCTTGTTAGGGTAATCGGTGAGGCGGCACACGATACCTACCAGACCGCCATTCGTCCGACTTTACTCGTCTTCGAGATGGAATCTGACCCGCAGCGGCGACGCTGCGGTGCGCTTTGCCTATTTCTGAACAGGAACGAGAAGTCATGAATCAGCTTTCCCGAATTGCCCTTGTCCTCGTCGCCCTGGCGGCGATGCTCGTACCGCCGCCGGCCGGCGCTGCGCGCAAGGCGAAGGAGCTTTTGCAGTATATCCCGGCGGACACGCCGTACGTCTTCGCGTACACGAAGTCGTTCCCCGACGATCTGCAGGACCGCTTCGAGCCGGCCATGGAAAAGACGTTGTCGGCCTACCGGCGGATATTGCGCATCACGCTCGATGACGAGCTGCAGAAGTTGCGCGCCGCCGAAGATGGCGCTCAGGAAGCCGAGCGTCTCGAGGCGCTGGGCGAGGAGGTCATCAGCCTGCTCAG
>JAKSCZ010000331.1 GCA_022360335.1 Pseudomonadota bacterium | reverse complement strand
TACACGGCGCCGAGGCGAGCGGCATGGACGCGGCGTTGCCGTTCGTCTATCACCTCGCCGCCGCAGACGGCGAGACGATCGAGCGCATCCTCTCGGACAGTGTGATCCTCGTCAACGCGATCGCCAACCCGGACGGGCACGCGCAACGCATCGCCTGGCTCGACGCCTTCGGCGGGCGACAGCCCGTCGCGGACCCGGCGCACATCGAGCACCGGTACGACTGGCGGTTCGCACGCACCAACCACTACGGATTCGACCTGAACCGCCAATGGCTGCCGGCGACCCAGCCGGAACCGCGCGCCTGGCTGCGCAAATGGCACGCGTGGCGGCCGAACCTGACCGTCGACTACCACGAGATGCGCAGCGAACCGACCTATTACTTCCATCCGGGCGTCGCGACGCGGACCAATCCGCTCGTGCCGGAGCGCGCGGAAGAACTCATGGCGGAGACCGTGCGGACGTCGGAGGCGTTCTTCGATGCCGAAGGCAGGCTGTATTTCCGCGGCGAGAACTTCGACAACTTCTATATCGGCAAGGGCTCGACGTTCCCGCTGGTCAACGGCGGCGTCGGCGTGCTCTACGAAGCCGGGGCGACACGGGGCCGGGAGGCGGACACGGCCAGCGGGCTGCGTACCTACCGCGAGAACGTCCGCAAACACTTCCGGACGAGTCTCGCGAGCATCGAGGCCGGCGCCGACCTGAGGCGCGAGTATCTCGAATACCAGCGGTCCTTCTATGCGGACGCGCGCAACGCTGCGGCGGTGCACCCGGTCAAGGCCTGGGTCGTCGCGGCGCCCGGCGATCCCGCAAGGCTGCATTTCTTCGCCGACCTGTTGAACGTCCATCGCATCGAGGCGCACCGGCCGGCGCGCGACGTCACCGTCGACGGCCGGTCGTTCGCCGCCGGCGAATCGCTCGTCGTGCCCATGGCGCAACCGCAGTATCTGCTGATCCGCAGCATCTTCGAACCGCTGACGGAGTTCGAGGACGAGACCTTTTACGACGTCTCGACGTGGACCTTGCCGCCGGCATTCGGTCTCGCATACGCGGCCCTGTCCGGCCGCGATTTCCGCGACGACCTGCTCGGCGCCCGGTACGTGCCGCCGTTGCCGGTCGCCCGCGAACCGGCGGAATCCGGCTTCGGCTACGTTTTCGAATGGGGGCCCTACTTCGCGCCGCGCGCCTTGTCGCGCGTGCTCGAGGAAGACCTGCTCGCACGCGTCGCGACCAGGCCGTTTACGGCCGTGACCGTGGAGGGCCCGCGCGAGTTCCGCGCCGGCAGTATCGTCGTACCGTTCGATCGCCAGAGCGCCGCCCGCGACGAGATCCATGCGCTCGCCCGGCGCATCGCCGCCGAGGACGGCGTACCCGTGCACGCGCTTGCGTCCGGCCGCAGCGCCACGGGCACGGCAGGCATCGAGGTCGGCGGCCCGTCGGTCCGCCCGCTGCAAAAGCCCCGCATTCTCCTCGTCACGGGCGGTGAGGACGAGATCGATTTCTACGACGCCGGCGAGATATGGCACCTGCTCGACGAGCGCATGCGCATGCCGGTCACGCTGCGCCGGCGCGAGGCGCTCGACGGCATCGACTGGAACCGCTACACGCACGTCGTCTTTCCGTCGGGCGACTACGAGGAATACGCGCCCGGCTTCGCCGACCGTTTGCGGCTGTGGGTCGCCGAGGGCGGCACCGCGATCGGCATGCGCGACGCCGTACCGTGGCTGCGCGCCGCGACGCTCGACCGGGTCGAGCCGCAGAGCGGGGAAGGCCTCGCGGCGGCGGCGGAAGAAAACGGGGACGGCGAGGACCCGCGGCGCCGGCCTTACTCCGGCAAGGACGACTTCGAGGCGCGGCAGCTCATCGGCGGCGCCATCGTCCGCGCCGATCTCGACATCTCGCACCCGCTCGGCTTCGGTTACGCGGATCGCCGGATATTCCTGCACAAGAACGTCGAGGAACCGATGCCGCCGAGCGGGAATCCGTTCGCTACGGTCATCGCCTATACGGACGAGCCGGTGTTCTCGGGATTCGTGTCCGCGAAAAACCGCGACGCGATCGCGGGGACGCCGTCCCTGATCGCCGAGCGTTCCGGGGAGGGCAGCGTCATCCTGTTCGCCGACAACCCGAATTTCCGGGGCTACTGGTACGGCACCGAAAAACTGTGCCTGAATGCCCTGTTCTTCTCGACGACGTTCGAGGCGCCCGGGGAGGAATGAGTCCGTGACCGCGATCCGCGGTGTGATCGTGCCGCTGCTGACGCCGTTCAACGATGACCTGTCGATCGCAGCGGATCTCTACGTCGCGCACGCAAGACGGCTGCTCGATCGCGGAGCCGCCGGCCTCGCGCCTTTCGGTACCACGGGCGAGGCGCTCTCGGTCGGCATCGACGAACGCATTGCCGCGATCGGGCGCCTCGTCGACGCCGGCGTCGACCCCGGCCGGATGATCCCCGGGACCGGGCTCTCCAATGTCGCCGACACGGCGCGGCTGTCGCGCGCCTGCCTCGACCTCGGCTGCGCCGGCGTCATGACGCTGCCGCCCTTCTACTACAAAACGGTGAGCGCCGACGGCCTGTACCGCTACTTCGCGCAGCTTCCCGCCGCGATCGGCGGGGATGCGCGTATCTACCTCTACCACATACCGCAGATTGCCGCGGTCGGTATTCCGCCCGGGCTCGCCGCCCGGCTGCACCGGGAGTTCCCCGACCACTTCGTCGGCATCAAGGACAGCTCGGGCGACTGGGACAACACCCGCGAGCTGTTCGGCATCGACGGGCTCCTCGTCTATCCGGGATCGGAACTGCCGCTCCTCGATGCGATGGCTTTCGGCGGACCCGGCTGCATCAGCGCGACGGCCAATCTCAACGTACGCGCGATCGCCGCCGTCGCGAGATGCCACGACAACGGAGACGTCGAGACGGCGCGCCGCCTGCACGGCGACGTGTGCCGATTCCGGCGGATCGTCGAGGATCACGGCCCGATCCCCGCACAGAAACGGCTGCTGGCGATCGCACGCGGCGACGCACGCTGGGCGAACGTGCGGCCGCCGCTGCAGGCGATGCCCGAAGACGCGGGACGCGAACTCGCCGAGACCCTGCGCCGGGAATTCGGCGGCTAGCGGCAGACCTCGATATCGCCGTTGACCGTCGAAGCGCTTACCGTGCCGCCGGCCTTGTCTGTCTGAAAGCGCAATACCCAGCCCGGCGTGTATTTGCTCGTGCGTTTCGGCTCCGGTCCGAAACAATTGTCGATCTCGCCGTTCAGCGTGTCGAAGTCGAAACGCGCCGAGACGTCGTTGGTGAACTCGAGATCGACGTCGCCGTTCACGGCCTCGGCCGACAGTTTGCCGCCCTTGCGCAGCTCCGAGTGGAACTGGATGTCGCCGTTCACGCTGTGCACCTCCACGCGGTCGAACGAGCCTTCGTCGATGACCAGGTCGCCGGTGACGGTACCGCCGGCGACCTCGCCGGCGATGCGAATCAGCGAGATGTCGCCCGACACGGCGCCGGCGCGCGTTTCGGTGTCCTGCCTTTCGCCGCGGACTTCGATGTCGCCGCTGACGACCTCGACGGAGACGTCGGCGCCGACCGTTTCCGTGTCGATATTGCCGCTCACGGATTCGAGCTTCTGCTCGCCCCGGACTTCCGTCACCTCGATGTCCGCGCTTATCGTGCCGACGTTGATCGAACTGCCGGCAGGCACCTGGACGCGAATCTCGCTGTCGATGCCGCGGCGGCTCTTTCTCGGTACCTTGACCCTGACCGTCACCCGGTCGCCGTCACGTTCCAGGATCAGCTCCTCGACGTTGTGGCCGAGCTCGCCCGTAACCTCGACCGCGCTGTTCGACCAGCCGCTGACCGTGACCGAACCCGACGTGTTCGAGATGTACACGTAGCCGTCGGCAGCCGCGTCGATCGTGCGATCGACCTCCTCGGCGTGCACCGGTACCGCCGTCGCCAGCAACGCCCCCAGGCCGTAGATAACTGTTCTCTTCATCGTCTCACTCTCGTCAAC
>JAKSCZ010000461.1 GCA_022360335.1 Pseudomonadota bacterium | reverse complement strand
GCTTGCAAAACGCATGCCCGAGGTCGAGGATGCACTGGAGCGCGCCGGGCTCGACGACAGGGTCGCCGGGAAGCTCGACTACGATACCGTCGTCGACGACATCGAGAACAGCCACGATTGGCTGGCGCTTGCAGAACGCGATGAATTCGAGACGTGGTCCGAGATCGCGACCCTCGAAAACTCGGCGGCGCTGCAGGCCGATACCCCCGAGGCGAAGGAAGCGCGCGACAAGGTCGCCCTGCTCAAGGGTGTCCTGCAGTGGGAACTCGAGCGTGAGTTCCGGGATCGCCTTTGGCGTGTGCGGCGCCACCTGCGCGATGCCGGCGAGGTACTGGTCGAAGCGCAACGCTCGCGTCGCCGGATCGACAGGACGATGCGGAGCGAACCGTTGCGCTTCGCGGAGCTCAGCGACCGGGTCTACGGCCTCGCGCCGCGGATCGAAGGCATGAAGACGCGCGTCGAGGACGCAATGACGGCGCAGCGAGGCTTCCTGCAGGAGATTGCGGTCGGTGAGTTGCAGGCGCAAAAGCAAAGGCTGGACGTCTACACGATCCAGGCGCGGTTTGCACTGGCCGCGATCTATGACACGGCAGCTACCCTCGGGGAGGGGGCGCCATGAGCCTGCGCGTCGCCCCGGGCTGCTGCCTGCTGTTGGGTCTCGCTTTCGTCGCGGTCCCGGCGGATGCGCGTGTCGGGGAAGAGGATACGATCAGGAGCCTCGAGACGAAGTCGGTCGAGGTGCGTCCCGGCAGAATCGTGCTGGACAGTTCCGAACTCGCGCGTCAGAGCTATCGCGATTTTCTGGACCTCGTTTCGGACGATCCCGAACTCCGTGCAGAGGCGATGCGCCGACTTGGCGACCTGGAACTCGAAGCGACCGAAGCCGAACAGCTGGCCCGCAACATCGATGCGCTGGACGCGCGTGGTTTCGACGACGCCGTCGGGCTGTACCGGAGGCTGCTCGAGGCCCATCCCGACTACCGGCGCAACGACACCGTCCTGTATCAGCTGGCGCGCGCCTACGAGGTCGGCGGCCGCACCGACGAAGCGCTTGCCGTGCTGAACGAGCTCGTTGCGAAATACCCGGATACGCAACTCGTCGACGAGGTGCAATTCCGCCGCGGCGAGATGCTGTTCCTGCGCAAGGATTACAATGCGGCCGAGGCCGCATACCGGGACGTCGTCGGGGCCGGCGACGGCTCACGTTTCTACGAGCAGTCCCTGTACAAGCTCGGGTGGTCGCAATTCAAGCTGGCCTGGCACGAGGAGAGCCTGGACCCGTTCTTCGAATTGCTCGACCGCAAGGTCGGCGACGTCGAAATCGGGGACGGCGAGGAGCGTCTGGCGAGCTTTTCCCGCGCCGAGCGTGAACTCATCGAGGACACCTTTCGCGTCCTGAGTATCACGTTTTCCTATATGGGAGGCGCACAGGCCATCGACGAATTCATGGCGCAGCGTGGAGCGCCGCAGTACGCGCACGTCATATACGACAATCTCGGCGATCTCTACCTCGAGAAGGAACGCTTCCAGGATGCGGCGCACACCTACGAAGCGTTCGTCGAGCACGACCCGTATCACCCCAAAGCGCCCGGATTGCAGGTGCAGGTCA
This sequence comes from Pseudomonadota bacterium, assembly GCA_022360335.1. Classification (GTDB taxonomy): domain Bacteria; phylum Pseudomonadota; class Gammaproteobacteria; order Steroidobacterales; family Woeseiaceae; genus UBA1847. The sequence goes on along the minus strand of JAKSCZ010000461.1, from coordinate 864 downwards.
TCGAAGCGTACAAGCAGGGCGGTTTCCCCAGCCTCGTGCTCGAAGGCAAAGAGCGCTTCGTCGAGCGATACGGCATGGACGGGCCCTTCTGGGAGCGCAACCCGCGCGCCGAAAACGAAGCCGTCGCAGAACACCTGAAGTCCAACCTGACCGATCTCGCCCGGTACTATCACGCCGAGGCGCAGGAGGACGGCGAAAAGAGCGACTACCGCAAGGCGGCGAACCGGTATCGCAAGTACATGGCCTATTTCCCGGGCGAGGCCGATACGGCCAATACCAACTTTCTGCTGGCCGAGATTCTGTTCGAAAGCGGGGAATACGGCGAGGCGACGGCCGAGTACGAACGCACGGCCTACGCTTACCCGTTCCACGAGAAGTCCGCCGAGGCCGGTTACGCCGCCATACTGGCCTACCGCGAACACGAGAAGCGCCTGACGGGCGTCGCCAAGGACGAGTGGCATCGGGCTTATCTCGACAGCGGCCTCAAATTCGCCGATACCTACCCGGAGCATCCGGCGTCGGGCGCCGTGCTGACGACGGTTGCGGAGGACCTGTTCCGGCAGGACCGGTTCGATTCGGCCATCGCGGTCGGGCAGGCGGTCGTGGCGAAGCAGCCGCCCGTCGAGCCCGGGCTCTCGCGGACAGCATGGACCGTCATCGCACACTCGCAGTTCGACCTCCGGAACTTCGCCGAAGCGGAGCGTTCGTATTACCGTCTGCGCGCGGTCACGCCGGCCGACGACGCAGGGACGCATGCGGACATCGGGGAGCGCATTGCATCGTCGATTTACAGGCAGGGCGAGCGGGCCCGCAACGCAGGCGATCTCGAGACGGCGATCGGGCATTTCCGCCGGCTCGGACAGG
>JAKSCZ010000372.1 GCA_022360335.1 Pseudomonadota bacterium | reverse complement strand
TCGAGGATCGTGCCGTCCATGTCGAGCATCAGCGTATCGCAACGCTCGAGCGCCGCTTGCGGGCGGATATTCATTGCTATACTGCGCGCCCGATCGATCCCAAGAGAAGAAACATGGACTACAAATCGCTCGTCGAACCCGTCGTCGCGCTGGCCGAGGACGCCGGCCGCGCGATCCTCGAAGTCTACTCCACCGACTTCGAGGTGCAAGAAAAGGCCGACGAATCGCCGTTGACGCAAGCCGATCTCGCGTCGCACCGCTGGATCGACGCAGGACTCAAGTCGCTGACCCCGGACATCCCGATCGTCTCCGAGGAGGCCGGGCTGCCCGAATTCGAGGAGCGCCGGCGCTGGAAACGCTGCTGGATCGTCGACCCGCTCGACGGCACCAGGGAATTCGTCAATCGCAACGGCGAGTTCACGGTCAACATCGCCCTGATCGAAGACGGCCGGCCCGTCCTGGGGGTCGTCCACGTGCCCGTGCAGAACAAGACCTACGTCGGCTGCGAGGGTGCCGGCGCACAGCGTCGCCTCGGCGACGGCGGCTCCGAATCGATTGCCGTTGCGAAGACGGCGGGCAATCCGGTACGCGTCGTCGGCAGCCGGTCGCACCGTGGCGCGAGCCTCGATGCCTTCCTCGAAGCCGTCGGCGAGCACGACCTGGTCCCGATGGGGAGCTCTCTCAAATTCTGCGTCGTGGCGGAAGGCGGAGCGGACGTTTACCCGAGGCTCGGGCCGACCTCCGAATGGGATACGGCGGCAGCCCAGGCCGTCGTCGAACAGGCCGGCGGCAGGGTCGTGACGCTTGACGGCAAGCCCATGAAATACAACGCGAAAGCCGACATCCTGAACCCGTTCTTTTGCGTCATCGGGTCGGTCGATCGCGACTGGTTGGCACTGCTGCCCGACAGCGAGTAGCATGGAATTATGTCCGATAAGGTAGACACCGAATCGTTTGCGCAGCTCGAGCGATTACGTGAGCTGCGCGTGAGTCACCGGGACCTCGACTACCTGATCGACCGCCTGCAGGAGGACCCGATGGTCGACCAGCTGCGCATACGCAGGCTGAAAAAGCGCAAGCTGCTCTTAAAGGACATGATCGCCACGCTGGAGAGCGAACTCATTCCGGACATGGATGCCTGAACGGTCGTTGCCGCCAGAGCAGGAACAGGGCCGGAATGACGGCAAGCGCCAGGATCGTCGCACTGACCATGCCGCCGACCATCGGCGCCGCGATGCGCCGCATGACTTCCGATCCCGTCCCGCTGCCGAACATGATCGGCAGCAAGCCGCCGATCGTCGCCGCCACCGTCATGATCACCGGGCGTATCCTGAGCAGCGCGCCGTCGACGACGGCCCGCTCGATCTCCTGTCGCGTTCGCGCGCCGCGCCGTTCGATCGCCTGATTCAGGTAGACGAGCATGACGACGCCGATTTCGACGGCAACCCCGGCCAGCGCAACGAAGCCGACGCCGACGGCGACGGACAGC
>JAKSCZ010000244.1 GCA_022360335.1 Pseudomonadota bacterium | reverse complement strand
GTGGCGGACCCGGCGGCGTTCTGGCAACCCGTTCTGACGGCGACGGCGGAACTTGCGCGGCAGAGCGGCCTCGAGTTGAATACCGAGTTGCTCAACGCCGGCCTGATGACGGTGTCGGCGACGCTCGCATTCTGGACTCTGTCGGTGACGGCACTGCTGTTCGGCTACGGGCTCTACAGGAAGCTGCCGGGCGAAACTGCGGACTACGGACGGTTTCGAAACTTGAGTTTCGGACGGGTTCTCGCGATAGCTCTGGCGTTGATCTCGCTCGCGGGTTTCGCGATCGGGCTGCCGCTGCTGGAGAGCATCGCGCTGGTGCTGTTCGTCGCGTTCTGCGTGCAGGGGCTCGCGCTCGTGCACTGGATGCACGCCGGCGGGATTCTGCCGCTGGCTGCGGTAGCGGCGGTCTACGTGTTACTGCCGCTGCTGCAGATACTGCTGATTACGATACTGGCAGTCGTGGGTTACATGGACGTCTGGTTTGATTTCAGACGTCGTATGAGAAATGCGTATAGGTCTGAAGAATGAACGTCATCTTATTGGAAACTGTAGAAAATCTGGGTTCGATCGGAGACCTCGTAAAGGTCAGGCCCGGTTACGGCCGCAATTTCCTGCTGCCGCAGGGCAAGGCGATGCTCGCGACGCCCGAGAACATGAAGGCGATCGAGGCCCGCCGCGCCGAGCTCGAGAAGATTGCGGCCGACGAACTGGCCAAGGCTCGTGAACGCGCGAAGGCGTTCGAGAATCTCGAGATCGTCATCCAGGCGAACGCGGGCCCCGAGGGCAAGTTGTTCGGCTCGGTCGGGCCGATCGATATCGTCGAGGCGCTCGCCGCCGTGCAGGTCGAGGCCGAGCGCGCCGAGATTCGCATGCCGGAAGGCCCGGTCCAGGAACTCGGCGAGTTCCCGATCGGCGTGCACCTGCACAGCGAAGTAAACGCCGAGGTGCTCGTGCGAGTCGTCGGCGAGGCCGGCGAGACGGCCGAGTCCGTCGCCGCGGCCGGGGCGGCCGGCGACGCGGAACCGGCTGCCGGCGAGTGAGGTATCCCGGCCGACGCGCATGCGCCGGCTGTGTTACCTTTGAGCCAGCAATCCGACTGGCACGGGGAACCCGTTAAATGGTCCGAGCGTTGGACGATGGCCTGACCGATGGAGGCGCGGAACAGCGCCTCAAGGTCCCGCCGAACTCCATTGAAGCAGAACAGGCCCTGATCGGCGGCCTGATGCTGAACGCCCAGGCCTGGGACAAGATCGCCGATGTCGTCAATGCCGGGGACTTCTACCGTAAAGACCATCGCCTGATTTTCCGGGCCATCGACCGCCTGGTCGACGGCGGCAGCCCCTGCGATGTCGTCACCGTGTCGGAACACCTCGACAATCGCGGCGAACTCGAGCAGGCCGGCGGCCTCGAATACCTGGCGATGCTTGCCAACGAGACCGCCGGCGCGGCCAACGCCCGGGCCTATGCGAAGATCCTGCGCGAACGCTCGACGCTGCGTGCGCTCATCAACGCCGGCAACGAGATCGCAGGCAGCGCGTTCGCGACCGACGGACGCAGCGCGGCCGAGGTTCTCGACGAGGCCGAGCGCATGGTGTTCGACATCGCGGAGAGAGGCAGCCGCGGTCGCAAGGGCTTCAAGCCGCTCAAGGAGATACTGCCGGATACCGTAGACCGCATCGACGAGCTGCACCAGTCGGACGGCAGCATCACGGGCATCTCGACCGGTTTCAACGAGTTCGACAAGATGACGGCAGGATTGCAGGGCGGGGATCTCGTCATCGTTGCCGGCCGGCCGTCGATGGGCAAGACGACGCTGGCGATCAACATCGGCGAGAATGCGGCGATCGGGTCGCGCAAGGGCGTGGCGATATTCTCGATGGAGATGCCGGCCCAGCAGCTGGCATTCCGCATGATCTCCTCGCTCGGGCGGGTCGACATGGCCCACCTGAGAACCGGCAACTTTCCGGACGAAGACTGGTCGCGAATCAATACGGCCGTACAACTCATGTCCGACGCACCCATCTACATCGACGATACGCCCGGTCTGTCGCCGACGGAGATCCGCGCGCGTTCGCGACGGCTCAAGCGCGAGCACGGCCTCGACCTGATCGTCGTCGATTACCTGCAGCTCATGCAGGTCGAGGGCACGAAGGAAAACCGCGCCACCGAAATCTCGGAGATTTCCCGTAATCTCAAGGCGCTGGCCAAAGAGCTCGACGTGCCGGTCGTTGCACTCTCGCAGCTGAACCGCAGCGTCGAACAACGCACGGACAAGCGCCCGGTCATGTCAGATTTGCGCGAATCGGGCGCCATCGAGCAGGACGCCGATCTGATCGTCTTCATCTATCGCGAAGAGGTCTATAACCAGGATACGCCGCGCAAGGGCGTCGCCGACATCTCGATCGCAAAGCAGCGCAATGGCCCGATCGGCGACTTCCCGCTGACCTTCGTGGGCCGCTACACCAAATTCGAAAACTGGGTACCGGACAATTACGGCGACTTCCCGCCGCCGGAGAGCTATCAGTGAGTTTCGGAGCCCGGGCTCTCATCCGGCTCGGTGCCCTCGAACACAATCTGCAGGTTGTTCGGGCCGCGGCGCCGGGCTCCAAAGTCATGGCCGTCATAAAGGCCAACGCCTACGGCCACGGCATGATTCCGGTTGCACAGCATCTCTCGCACGTCGACGCCTTCGCTGTCGCGCGCGTACCCGAGGCCCTCGAACTCAGGGCCAACGGCGTTGCCGCGCGGATCATCCTCCTCGCCGGTGTGTTGAACACGGCGGAACTGGCTGCTGCCGTGCAGAACGGCTTCGAACCCGTCATACATTGCGGCGAGCAGCTGGATCTTCTCGATGCGTGCCGGGACGGCAGCGTCGACGTCTGGCTCAAGTTCGACACGGGCATGAACCGCCTCGGCTTCGATCCGGCCGATGGCGAGCGGATCGTCGCACGCCTGCGGGCGTCGGCCGGCGTCGGCGAACTGCGCCTGATGACACACCTGGCGAGCGCCGACGAAGTCGGCGATACCGCCACGGCGGAGCAACTGGAGCGTTTTCGCCCGATCGCCGCGGGGTTCGACGGTGACGTCAGTATCGGCAACACGCCGGGCACGCTCGGCTGGAGTGCCGTCAGCAATGCGAAAGCCGAATTCGGGTTCGCCGGCGACAACTGGTTGCGGCCCGGCATCGCGCTGTTCGGGATTTCGCCGTTCGCCGACAAGACCGGCGGCGATCTCGGCCTGAAACCCGTCATGCAGTTCGAGGCCCGTCTGATCGCAGCGAAACCCCTGCGGGCCGGTGCGCGGGTCGGGTACAAGGGCGCCTACACGGCCGGCAGCGACACGACGCTCGGCATCCTGGCCGCCGGCTACGGCGACGGTTATACGCGCCACTTCCGAAGCGGCACGCCCGTCTTGATCAATGGCCGAAAGGTGCCGTTGATCGGCAGGGTTTCGATGGACATGATCGCCGTGGATCTGGGCCGCGACGCCGTCGATGCGGTCGGGGACGTTGCGACGCTGTGGGGAGAGGGTCTGCCGGTCGAGGAGGTCGCGCCTTACGCCGGCGCGATCCCGTATGAACTCGTGTGCGGCGTGATGAACCGCGAAGAATCCGAAATCGTGGGTTAAGGTAACTGTCCCGAATCTCCCGGTAGGAGCGGCTTTAGCCGCGATCCGTCAAGCTGCGAAGAACCCCATCTTCACGCCGGCCAGCTGCACGACATCGTTGTCGCTGAGCTTGCGCGCCTGTTGACCGATGGGCTGGCCGTTGACCAGCGGGAAGTCCCCGTCCCGGCCGGACTCGACGTGTACGATGTAGTAACCTTCCGCGCGGCGCGTGATCGCGGCGACCTGGACACCGGGCCGCCCGAGCGTCGTGAGCGCTTTGGTGAGTTCGAGTTCACGCCCCGCAAACGCGCCGCTGAGGACCTGCAGTTTGGCAAGCGGCAGTGCATTGGGCGCGTTGTCGAGGCCGATTCCCGTTGCCGTCGCCGCCACGTCCCCGCCGGCCGCCGCCGTATCGCTTTCGGGAGCCGCGGTTGCCCCGGCGTCCGGCGCGACGGCCTCTGCAAGCTCCGCCGATACGGCGCCGTTGTCGGCCGCCGCCAGGTCCGCCGCCGCTTCGGCCTGCGCGAGTCGGTCGGCATTCTGCCGGCGGGCCGGGATGACCATCGTCTTCTCGAACTCGTCCTGTTCGGCTTCCTGCGCCTGCTGGTCCGAGAAACGGAGCTGATGGTGGCCGATCGTGACCACGTCACCGTGCTGGAGGGCATGCTTTTTGATCAGCTTGCCGTTGACATAGGTGCCGTTGGTGCTGTTCAGGTCTTCGAGGAACGAATCGTTGAGGATATTGATGATGAGCGAGTGATGTCCGCTGACCGCCGGATTGTCGATACGGACGTCGTTGTCGGGCAGGCGTCCGATGGTGTAGCGCTCCTTGGTCATGTTGTATTCAGCCAGGACCTGATTGTCCAGGCTCAGAATTAAACGTGCCATGATTTCTCGCTCTCAGAGTGCATCCCGTTAGGAACGAAACAGTCCGGCCAGTTTCGCGATCAGGCCCTTTTTTGCCGGGAAGGCTTCCTTGACCTGAGCGAGCATTACCGAGACGTTATCGCGTCCGCCGCGGTCGTTAGCCATGTCGATCAGCTGTTGACCGAGCTTGTTAAGGCTAGCATCAAAAGTACTGATAGTTAAGTGAATATCCTCATCTTCGATCATGTCCGGGAGACCGTCGGAGCAGAGCAGATAGATGTCGTCCGGCAGGACGTCGTACTCGTGCACCTCGACCTCGACGGTCGATTCGACGCCGAGGGCCCGGGTGACGTAGTTACGATTCGTCGAGCGCTGTGCCTCCTCGTGCGAGTAGAACCCGCGATCGACGAGTTCCTGCAGCAGGGAGTGGTCGAGTGTCATCTGGTCGAATTGCCCGCCGCGCAGACGATAGGCGCGTGAGTCG
>JAKSCZ010000589.1 GCA_022360335.1 Pseudomonadota bacterium | reverse complement strand
CAGGTCGAGGCGGCCGACGTCCACGACACGGAAATGCAGTTCCTGTACTCGGACGGCGAGTTCTGGCACTTCATGGAGCCCGATACGTTCGAGCAGTTCGCGGCGGACGGGGAAGCCGTGGGCGATGCGAAAGACTGGATCTCGGACGGCGACGTCTGCGGCATCACGCTCTGGAACAACGCGCCGTTGATCGTGACGGCACCCAATTTCGTCGAGCTCGAGATCACCGCGACCGATCCCGGCATCAAGGGAGATACCGCGAGCGGCGGCGTCAAGCCGGCAACGCTGGCGACCGGCGCCGTCGTGCGGGTGCCGCTGTTCGTCGATCAGGGCGAGGTGGTCAAAGTCGACACGCGTTCGCGCGAATACGTCTCGCGCGTCAAATAAAGTCCTTGCGAGGCTCCTGCATGCGGCAGAACGAGTCGCAGAGATTTTCGATGCCCGCCTGGTCCGCCGCCGAGAAGCGGCGCGTCGCCGGACTGTCGATATCGAGTACGCCGACCAGCCTGTCGTGTACGACGAGGGGCACGACGAGTTCCGAGCGTGAGTCGGGATCGCACACGATGTGGCCGGCGAACGCGCGCACGTCCGCGACGCGTTGCGTTTGCATTGTCGATGCCGCCGCACCGCACACGCCCTCGTCGAGTGCAATGTGCACACAGGCCGGCTTGCCCTGGAAGGGGCCGAGGACCAGTTCCTCGCCGCGCAGGACGTAGATGCCCAGCCAGTTGACGTCGTCCAGGGCGTCGTAGAGGAGGGCAACGAAGTTGCCTGCCGCAGCCAGTGCGTCCGGCTCGTCGCCGATCAGGGCGCGGAGCTGGCCGTCGAGCAGGTCGTAGTCGGCCTGGTTCATCGTCCCGGGTCGAACGCGAATGTGATGACGTCGCGTATATCGTCGGTGTTTTCCGCGACCATTTGCAAGCGCTCGAATCCGAGCGCGACGCCGGCGCATCGCGGCAGGCCGGCCGCGAGCGCCTCGAGCAGGGATCGGTCGACCGGGCGGACCCGGCGCCCGCGCCGCTTGCGCGCATCGTTGTCCGCGGCGATGCGCCGCGCCTGCTCGCCGGCGCGGGTCAGTTCCACGTAGCCGTTGGCGAGCTCGATCCCGCCCAGGAACGCTTCGAAGCGATCGGCGACGTCGGGGTCGTCGGGGCACAGTCGCGCGAGGGCCGCCTGGCTCGCCGGGTAGTGGCGCAGCACGGTCAGGCGATCGGTGCGAAACGTCGGCACGACCCTCGTCGCAACGAGCAGGTCGAGCCAGTCGTCTCTTTCGTCGCCCACGGCCGCACGCAGGTGGTCGTCCGCGTCCACGGCGGCGGCGCACTCGTCGACACCGGCCGATGCGACGTCGATCCCGGCGGCGCGCGCCAGGGCATCGCCGTAGTCGACGACTTCCGGCGCCCGTTCGGGCGCGGCATCGCCGAGGGCCGCGTCGATCAGACGCAGCGTGTCGTTGACGATGTCCCGCAATCCCATGTCGCGCCGGTACCACTCGATCATCGTGAATTCGGGCTGATGGCCGCCGCCGGCTTCGCCGTCGCGAAACACCCGGCAGATCGAATAGATGTCCGGATAGCCTGCCGCGAGAAGGCGCTTCATGCAGAACTCGGGCGAGGTGTGCAGAAACATCGGGCGGTCGCTGACGGCGCTCCTTTCGATTCCGAAGCTCTCGATCTGCGTGTCGCTGACCGCGTAAGGGCTCAGTGCCGGTGTGTCCACCTCGAGCACGTCTTGCGCGCCGAAGTAGTCGCGGACGCGGCGCAGCATCGCGGCGCGACGAGCCGCCGTTCCGGGGCCCGACGCCGGCCGCCAGTCCGTCATTCGTCGGCGCTCTGCAGCGCGCCGATCCCCTGGCCCATGCGCACGGTCTCCCCGGGTTCGAGATCGTCGTCCCATTCGCAGGCCCCGCCCGGCAGGAGCAGGATCACGGTCGACCCCATGTTGAACCAGCCCAGCAGGTCGCCTTTCCCGACGCGGGTCGGGTGCGCGCCGAGGTCGAGCGCGTCGACGACGCCCGTTTTGCGCGGCCGGACCTCGCCCGTCCACGGCGTCGAGATGCTGCCGACGTTGAATGCGCCGACGAAGACCAGGACGGCGGGACCCCGGTCGGTCCGGAAGTGCATCACGAGCCGCTCGTTTCGCCGGAACAGCCCGTCGAGGCGCGACACGGTCGCCTCGTTGACGCTGAACAGATCGCCGGGCACGTAGCGCGCGGCCACGAGTTCCGCGTTCAGCGGCGCGTGCACGCGATGGTAGTCGTGCGGTGCGAGATAGATCGTCGCAAACCTGCCGCCGATGTAGTGCTCCGCTTCCGCAAGATCGGTCGCGAGCAGGTCGCCGAGCGTGTAGTCCATGCCCTTGGCCTGGAAGATCCTGTCGGCGCGAATGGCGCCGGCTGCGCTGATCGTGCCGTCGACGGGCGAGACGATCGCATCCGCATCGTCGTCGATCCGGCGGGCGCCGTCTTTGAGTTCGCGAACGAAGAATTCGTTGAACGTGGCGAAACCGCCGGGGACCTCGAGCCTGACCTCGTCGAGGTCGACGTCGAAGGCTTTCACGAACCGAGCGATCAGAAAATCCTTGACCCGCGCATTGCGGATCCGTGCGATGCGCCACGTCAGGCGCGTCAACAGGTGCTTGGGAACCAGGTACTGCAGGACGACGAAGGCGCGCGCGAGCATCAGCCGCGTTCCTCCGGAAACGGGTAGTCGACCGACAGGACGAGCGTATCGCCCGAGTGGAAATGCAGGGTAACTCCCTTGCCGACATCGTCCGCCTGCATCAGCATCAGGTGTTTGCCGCCGCGCTCGAGCGTCAGCGACCCGCCCGCCGGTACGACGAGCGCCTCGAGTTCCCGCATGCGTGCGACCCCGTCCTCTATCGTCGTTTCGTGCATCTGCACACTGGCGAACTGCGGGCTCGAGACGCGCGTGATCCGGGTGTCGCCGTCCGTATTGTTCGCGAGCACGAGGTACGCCGCACTCATGTGCCGGCCGGGCATCGGTCTCGTTACCTCGACGCCGGCGGCGACGAGCGGCGGCTGCGGGCTGCCGCAGGCCGCCATGAACAGTACCGCGGCAGGCACTACCGGGCGCATCAGCCTGCTTCCATGATGACGGGAAGATCGTTCAGGTAGTTTTCGACGACGTGCTGCCCGCCGAAAACGGCGCTGAACCGGCCGGCCGGATCGACGGCGAGCACGGCGGCCGAGTGGTCGACCGTGTAATCGTCGGCGCCGGTCGCCTGTTTCCGGAAGTAGATCCCCAGGCCGTCCGTCAGCTTCCGGATCTCCGCGAGTTCGCCCGTGATGCCGAGATGGCCGTCGCCGAAGTAGCCGACGTACCGGCTCATGACGTCGGGCGTGTCCCGCTCCGGATCGACGCTGACGAGCACGATACGGGGCAGCGGTACCTGCCCCCGGTCCTCGAGCTCTGCCTTCGCCGCGGCAAGCACCTGCAGCGTGGCCGGGCAGATGTCGGGACACTGCGTGAAACCGAAGAAGACGAGATCCCACTGGCCTTCGAAGGCGCTCCGGCCGATGCCGTCGCCGTTGTGGTCGACGAGATCGAACTCCGGCAGCGCTGCCGGCGGCTCCAGCACGGTCGCATGCAGCGGAACCGCCGGTGACTGCGACCGCAGCGCAAGCACGATGCCGGCGGCGAGCGCCGCAGCCAGTACGGCGGCAACGATGAGTTTTCCGGGACTCATGGCGGATCGTCTCTGCACGTGAAACCGAGGCGGCAATTCTACAGGCATAAGCGGCGTTTGGTGATAGATTCACGCGGCATGACCGTCGAGCAATTGATTCGCGCCGTCGCAGCCCGCTTCGAGGCGGCGGACCTCTGCTACGGCCACGGCACCGACAATGCCCGGGATGAGGCGGCGTGGCTGGTATTCGCGACGCTCGGCCTGTCCCACGACGATGCGCCGGGTGGCTACGCACAGCCGGTCGGCACGGCCGACGTCGCGGCGGTCGAGGCGCTCGCGTCACGTCGAATCGATGAGCGCCTGCCCCTGGCCTACCTCCTGAAACAGGCCTGGTTCGGCGGCCTCGAGTTCTACGTGGACGGGCGCGTGCTCGTGCCGCGCTCGCCGCTCGCGGAGCTCATCGATCGCGCATTCGCGCCGTGGGTCGATCGCGCGCAGGTCGGGCGCGCCGCGGACCTGGGAACCGGCAGCGGCTGCATCGCCATCGCCACCGCCCTGTCGTTTCCGGGCGCGACGGTCGACGCTGTCGACATCTCCGAGGATGCGCTCGCGGTCGCCGCGATCAACGTGCGCCGGTACGGGCTCGACGAGCGGGTGCGGCTCGTCCGCTCCGATTTTTTCGCCGACCTCGGTGACGTCGAGTACGATCTGGTCGTCAGCAATCCACCGTACGTGGACCGGGCCGACATGGACGCCCGGGCGGCGGAATTCGTGCACGAGCCCGAACTCGGGCTGGCGGCGGGCGAGGACGGCCTGGATTCCGTCCGCAGGATTCTGCAAGATGCCTCGCGATTTATGGCGGACAGTGGAATACTCGTCTGTGAGGTCGGCAACAGTCGGGCAGCGCTCGAAGCGGCTTACCCGGAACTGCCTTTCGTCTGGCTCGACTTCGAGCGGGGCGGCACGGGCGTATTCCTGCTGACCCGGAGTGATTTGGAGCGGATCGGGTAGAACACCGTGTCGGGCAACAGTTTTGGCAAGTCCTTCGTCGTGACGACCTTTGGCGAAAGCCACGGCCGCGCTCTCGGTTGCGTGGTCGACGGCTGTCCCCCCGGCATGGCGCTCAGCGAGGCCGACATCCAGGCGGATCTCGACCGGCGCAGGCCGGGCCGCAACGAGCACACGACGCAGCGTAACGAACCGGATCGGGTGACGATCCTGTCGGGCGTCTTCGAAGGCCGCACGACGGGCACGCCGATCGGCCTCCTGATCGAGAACACGGACCAGCGCAGCAAGGATTACGGGGACATCAGGGACAAGTTCAGGCCGGGCCACGCCGACTACACCTATCACCGGAAGTACGGTATCCGCGACTATCGCGGCGGCGGCCGCTCTTCGGCGCGTGAGACGGCGATGCGCGTGGCGGCCGGCGCGATCGCCCGCAAGTACCTCGGTGAGAAGGCGGGCATCGGGATCCGCGGCTTCGTCGCGCGGATCGGCCCGATCGCACTCGAAGCGAAAGACCTGTCCATCGTCGACGAGAATCCGTTTTTCTGCGCCGATCCCGGCAAGCTCGACGAACTCGATGCGTTCATGACGGCGCTGCGGGAGGAGGGCGATTCGATCGGCGCGAAGGTCAGCGTCCTGGTGCGCAACATGCCGGTCGGCCTGGGGGAACCCGTGTTCGACAAGCTCGAGGCGGATCTGGCGCGCGGCCTGATGAGCATCAATGCCGTCAAAGGCGTCGAAGTCGGCGCCGGCTTCGACGCCGTCGCGCAGAGGGGCAGCGAGCATCGCGACGAGATGTCGGCCGGCGGCTTCGACAAGAACGACGCGGGCGGCACGCTGGGCGGTATCTCGTCGGGCCAGGACCTGCTCGTCAGCATCGCGCTGAAGCCGACGTCGAGCATCACCAAGAAAGGCAGGACGATCGACAAGGCCGGCGCCGAGACCGAGATCGTCACGAAGGGCCGCCACGACCCGTGCGTCGGACTGCGAGCGACGCCGATCGCCGAGGCGATGGTGGCGCTCGTGCTCATGGATCATTTTCTGCGCAATCGCGCCCAGAATGCCGACGTGGGGACGGATACCCCCGATATACCATCGTAGGAGGCCTTCAGGCCCGAATGTTTACCATCGTAGGAGGGCCTTCAGGCCCGATCGGAAATGACGACAGAGAACCATGCCCAAGACCTTTGACGTAGCCGTCGTCGGCGCCACCGGAGCCGTCGGCGAGACCATGCTCGAGATTCTCGGCGAGCGGAACTTCCCGGTGGGCGAGGTCTACGCGCTGGCGAGCGAGCGTTCGCTCGGCAAGACCGTGACCATCGGCAACCGCGAACTGCCCGTCGGGAATCTCGCCGAGTTCGATTTCGCCAGGGCGCAGATCGGCCTGTTCTCCGCCGGGGCTTCGGTCTCGGCCGAGTTTGCGCCCCGGGCGGCGGCTGCGGGCTGCATCGTCATCGACAACACGTCGCACTTCCGCTACGACGACGACGTCCCGCTCGTCGTGCCCGAGGTCAATCCGGATGCGATCGCGAACTACGCATCGCGCGGCATCGTCGCCAACCCCAACTGTTCGACGATCCAAATGGTCGTGGCGCTGAAGCCGATCTACGATGCGGCCGGTATCGAACGCATCAACGTCTGTACCTACCAGGCCGTCTCCGGCGCCGGGCGCAGCGCGATCGAGGAACTCGTGCGCCAGACGACGGCCCTGCTGAACGGCCGCCCGCTGGAGATCGAAGGCGAGACGAAACAGATTGCGTTCAACGCCGTCCCGCACATCGACGTCTTCCAGGACAATCGTTACACCAAAGAAGAGATGAAGATGGTCTGGGAGACGCGCAAGATACTGGACGACGAGGAAATCCTCGTTAACCCGACCGCGGTGCGCATCCCCGCGTTCTACGGGCATTCCGAAGCCGTGCACATCGAGACGCGCGACAAGATCTCGGCGGCGGACGTTGCCGGCCTGTTGTCGGCTGCGCCCGGTATCGAGGTGCTCGACGGGCTCGCGACGGGCGACTACCCGACGGCCGTCACCGAGAGCTCGGGAAACGACCCCGTGTACGTGGGCAGAATCCGCGAAGACATCTCTCACCCGCGCGGCATCAACCTCTGGGTGGTCGCCGACAACATACGTAAGGGCGCGGCTCTAAATAGCGTCCAAATTGCTGAAATATTGGCAAAAAAATATCTTTAGGCTATAGTGCGCAGGCAAGGCCGGGCCCGGACTGGATGTCGTTTACGGAGCCTTGAAGGGTTTGGAGAAAATACACTATGTCGCGACGTCTCTTGAGTAGCTCGCTTGCACTCGTACTTCTGCTTTCAAGCGAGGTCTGGGGCATCGGGCTGGGCGACATCGACCTGGATTCGGCGCTCGCCGAACCGCTGCATGCCGAGATCGAGTTGTTGTCGGCAACGCCTGACGAACTGGCGAATCTGAGAGTCGCGCTCGCATCCTCCGAGACCTTCGCGCGCTAT
>JAKSCZ010000188.1 GCA_022360335.1 Pseudomonadota bacterium | reverse complement strand
GAGCATCGAACGGCTGCAGCGAAGCGCGTTCCCGACGTCCCTTGCGCCGTCGCGAACAGAGTAGGCGGCGCTGCCGAGTGCCGGCACGGCCGCCACCAGGCCGACGGTCAGCTTGCCGCCGCCGGAGGCTACGATCTGGTGCGGAACGGTGTTGCCGTTCGCATCTTCCAGGTGGAATTCGCCCCTGTCGTCGATCTCGGCCTCGACCCAGTCGACGACCTCCCAGGACAGGGAGTTGAACACGCCGATACAGTCCGCCCCGGGGCGCGTAACGGCCTCGATCGACGCGCCGATCGAATGCTCCGTCGTTTCCAGTACATCGCCGTACAGGCGATGGACCTCCGGGTACACCTCGGGAATGCTGGTGCCGGGCAGGATGTCGTGAAACTGGTTCAGCAACACTTTCTTCCAGGCCTCTTCCAGCTCGGTCGCCGGGTAGCCGGACCGGGCGGCGACTTCCGCCTGAACGGCGCGGATCTCGGCTTCGCGCAGCAGCAGCTCGCACCGGCGGTTGCCGTGCTTGACGCGCGCATGCGTCGTCAGCGTGCCGCGGTGGAATTCGAGATAGAGCTCGCCTTTCCAGACGGGTACCGGCCGCCCGGTTTCGGCCGCTTTACGATCGGCGTCTTCGCGCACCGCCTCGAGTGCGGCTTCGGCCGTCGAGAAGCGGCATCTCGGGAAGCCGGGCATGTCACGGAGGCGCTTGCCCAGTTCGATGTCCTCGCGGACCGGTCCGCCTCCGCCGTCGCCGTATCCGTACAGATAAAAGAACGACGATACGGCGTCCTTGGAAGGGAACCGCTCGTAGAATCCCGCAATCTCGTCCGGGAAGGTGCGCGAGACGTAGGTTTGCGGGAAGGTGCAGCGAATGCGCGAACCGTCGACGCCTTCCCAGTCGAAGTGCCCGTGAGGGAAGGGGTTGGTCTCGCTCCAGGTCAGTTTCTGGGTCATGAAGGTATCGAGACCGCTCTTGACCAGGATCTGCGGCAGGGCCCACGCGTAGCCGAACGTATCCGGCAGCCAGAACGTCTTCGACTCGCGGCCGAAGTGCTCACGCCAGAACTTCTGCCCGTAGAGGATCTGGCGCACCAGCGATTCGCCGCCCGTGACGTTGCAGTCGGGTTCGATCCAGGCCGCACCGATCGTTTCCCAGCGACCGTCGGCGACGCGCTCCCTGACCTGTTCGAACAGGTCGGGGAAGTCCTCGCGCAGGTAGTCGTAGAGCTGCGCCTGGCTCTGGACGAACCGGTACTCGGGCAGTTCGTCGAGATAGCGCAATGCCGTTGCGGTCGTACGCCCCATCTTCTGGCGCGTCTCGTCGAGCGTCCAGAGCCAGGTGACGTCGATGTGCGAGTTGCCGACCAGGTAGACGTCGGTCGGTTTCGGGGCATGCCCCGCCGCCCGAAGCGCGTCGATCCGCTCGGCGAGAACCTCGCGGGCGCCCGCCACCCGGGCGCTGCCCGGGTCACCGTGGAAATCGATCGCGTTGATGGCGCTTACCAGCGCCTGCCACAGGCCGACGGCCGTGCCGTCGTCTTCGGGCAGCGAACGCGCGGCGCCGAGTACCGTTCGCAGGTCGTGCTGCAGCGCCCACACGTCTTCGTCGAGGCATACGAGTTCCGCATCGAGAGATTTGCCTTTGCGGTCGCGCGCGCTGAACAGCATGACGTCGACCCGGTAGGACGGGTCGGCGCGGCCGGACGGATTCAGGCGTACCAGCGCGCGGTTCTCGTCCAGCCCCTGCCAGGCCCGGCCGTTGAGGTAGAGCGTGCACTCCGCGTTGGTCGGCAGGCGCAGGTAGACCGGGGAGTCCGCGATGTCGCCGGGCACGTCGATGCTCGCACGGAGCCAGTAGGTCTGCGTCTCCGTGCCGGGGGCGCTGAACGGCATGTCGACCGCGCCCGGTTCGCCGGCGGCGGCGTTCATTTTCAGCAGGCCGTCGGCGGCTGCCGGCCGGTCGACGCCGTCGGGCCAGGCGCGCGACACGGTCCAACCGGCCGTGCGTCGGCGGTACGTGAATCGGTAGTGGTCGAGTTCGGCGATGCGGCGCTGTACTCGTACGTCGATCACGCCGGGCTTCATCTGCATAGCGGCTGGTTTCTCTCGTCCGGGTGATTATCGTTTGCCGGATCGGCGGACGTCGTGATTGACGATCGCCCGTTCCGTGCCGGCGTCGAAAAAGTGCAGTCTCTCGAGATCGACGGCCAGACCGATCGATTCGCCTTTCCCGGGTAAAGCCTGCGGCGAAACCCGGGCGATCAGCGCTTGTTCCGAGATCGATGCGTAAACGAAACTCTCGTTGCCCATCGGCTCGATCTGGCTGACGACCGCGTCCAGACCCGCCGTCCGCTCGGGCAGGCGCCGGCTGTCGGCGACATAGAGATCTTCCGGACGTATGCCGAGAACGACACGCGATCCGGCATACGCCTCGAGCGCGGCCCGTTGCGCCGGCAGCGGTTCCAGGTCGAAGGCGCCGTTGCG
>JAKSCZ010000065.1 GCA_022360335.1 Pseudomonadota bacterium | reverse complement strand
GCCGCGCCGCCCGACGAGATCGCGATCACGAGCGGGCTGCGATCGACGATGGCGGGCGTGATATAGCTGCTGTTGGCCCGGTCGTCGACGCTGTTGCAGAAGATTCGCCGTTCGCCGGCCGCGGCACGAACCGCCGAGTCGACGTCCCTGTTGCCCGTCGCCGTCACCACCAGCCAGCAGTCGTCGAGATCCGGCGCCTCGAACTCGCGCACGCGATGGGCGATCCGGTGCCTCTTAACGAACTCGGCGAATGCCGGACTCGTTTCGGGCGCAACCGCGCGAATGCGCGCACCGGCGCCGTGCAGGAGGCGCGCTTTGCGCAGGGCAACGTCACCGCCGCCGACGATCAGGCATCGGCGGCCCGTAAGGTCAAGAAATGCCGGGAAAAAGTCCATGGCGCCGTCTCTTCTCGAATCGAGCCTCGACTATAGCCAGCCGCCGGCGGCACCAAAAAGACGGTTAATTTCTGCCTTTATAGCCCGGCGTTATATGATTGCGCTTCCTCCCCGGTTCGGCGGCCGCGGCCTGAAACTGTCGGGACGTTGCACGGTCACAAACAGAACGCGGGGATTCGGGGGACTCAGCGCTCATGAAACTTCAACAGCTCAGGTACCTGCTTGCGATCGTCGACAACGGCCTCAACATAACGGCCGCCGCCGAGCGTCTGTACACGTCGCAACCGGGTGTCAGCAAGCAGCTCAAGCTGCTCGAGGAAGAACTCGGCATGCAGCTCTTCACGCGCCGGGGCAAGAGCCTGGGCAGCGTGACCCCGGCCGGCGAACGCGTCATCGAGCGCGCGCGCATCATCATGCAGGAGGTCGAGAACATCCGCAGTCTGGCCTCGGAGTATTTCGAAGAGGAAGACGGCTCGCTGTCGATCGCGACGACGCACACCCAGGCGCGTTACGTGTTGCCCGAGATCATCGCGGAATTTCGGAAACGCTTCCCGAAGATCAGCCTGAACCTGCACCAGGGCACGTCCGAGCAGATCGCCGACATGGTTGCGGCAAACACGATCGATTTCGCGATCGCGACGGGCGCGCGCGATCTGTTCTCGGGTCTGTTGCTCGTGCCGAGCTACCGCTGGGACCGCCAGATCATCGTGCCGAAGGGCCATGAGCTGACGACACTCGATCGCAAGATCACGCTGCGCGATCTCGCCGGCCACCCGCTCGTGACGTACGTGTTCAGCTTCAGCGGCGAGTCGTCGCTCAAGCGCGCGTTTGCCGAAGAAGGACTGGAACCGAACGTCGGTTTCACGGCGCGCGACGCCGATGTCATCAAGACCTACGTCCGCATGGGGCTCGGAGTCGGCATCGTCGCCAGCATGGCGGCGGACTGTTCCGACAGGAAGGACCTCGAGGTCATCGACGCGACCGGACTGTTCCCGCGCAGCACGACCTGGATCGGCTACCGCAAGGACGCCGTGCTCCGCCGTTACATGGTCGACTTCATCCACCTGTTCGCATCCCACATCTCGCCGGCGCAGCTCACCGAACTGCAACGGGCGAACTCGCAGGCGACCATCGACGAGATGTTTGCCGATGCGGACCTGCCGCTCCGCGACGGCTGCGGCGAGAAGATCACCGCCGCCGCCTGATACCTTCGCTCCGTCGCCGCCCGGAGCCCGCGAACCGTCAGGCCGACTGCGCCTCGCGGTCTCCGAGGCCGATCTCGTGCAGGCCGCACTCGCGCAGAACGCCGCCGAAGCGCGT
>JAKSCZ010000083.1 GCA_022360335.1 Pseudomonadota bacterium | reverse complement strand
GACGTTCTCCGTCCACGCGGTCTTGGGGTTGCCGTCGAACATGAGCTCCGGGCCGTAGGTGATGCCCCGCACCGGCGGCAACACGCTGCTGACGCACACCTTGGCCTCGCCGATCCGCGCGAGGTCGACGATGGCGCATTCCTCGGTCGCCGCCGGTGCAGCACCGGCCACCAAGAAACCGAACGCCAGCAATGAGCTTCGCCGTATCATCTGCGGACTGTCGCGCTCCAACGGTACCGGCAGGATGTCGGCAGGATGCCGCATGCGGGTTGCACGGCGACCCTTGCCTATGTCACCCCTGATATCTCTTTCGGGCCGCCGCCCGCAAGCGTCCCTCCGCCAGACTGCCGCCCACCCGTGCCCTCGCGCCGCCCATGCGTCCAATACCATGACCCATGAACGCGCCGACGATACGCTTCCGCCGCCGGACCGCCTGGTCGACATCGTCCGCCACGGCGCGCGGCGCGATCCGGATTCGCCGGCGGTGACCGAAAACGACGACCGCACGGTCTCCTATGGCGCGCTCGCCGCCGCCGTCGACGAGGCCATGGGCGCCCTGCGCCGGATGGGCGTGGGGGCCGGCGACCGGGTCGTGATCGTCAACGAGAACTCGATCGCCGTGGTGGTTCTGCTGTTTGCGGTCAGCGGGCTGGATGCGTGGCCGATCCCGGTCAACGCGCGGTTGTCCGCGCGGGAGGTGGACGCCATCTGCGCGCACGCACGGCCACGCTGCGTCTTGTGCACCACCGGCGTGTCGGACGAGGCCGCGGCGCATGGCGCCCGGTTCGACGCCGCGCCGATCGAGATCGAGGGCGCGGGACAGGTGACGGCGGCAGCCTACGCCGACCCCGGAGACCCCGAACCCGTCACGGGCGACCGCGCGCAAGACGTGGCCGTGCTGATCTACACCTCCGGCACCACGGGGTCGCCGAAGGGCGTCATGCTGAGCCACCAGGCGGCGCTCTTCGTCGCCTCCAGCCCCGGCTCGCAAAGCCCGCCGGTGCCGGGGGACATCGCTTATTGCGCCCTGCCGATCTCGCACATCTACGGGCTCACCTCGACCACCCTGCGCGTGCTCTACAGCGGCGGGCACCTGTGGATGACGTCACGCT
>JAKSCZ010000150.1 GCA_022360335.1 Pseudomonadota bacterium | reverse complement strand
TCAATTACGTGACCAAGAAGGCGAGCTTCGAGCCGTCCGTCAGCACCGGCCTGACGGCCGGTAACTACGACCTGTTCGGCGGCTGGGCGGACGCACGGGGCCCGATCAACGGCGTCGTCGCCTACCGGCTCGCCGCGTTCTACGAGGAACAGGACGTCTTTCGCAACAACGCGGATGCGCGCAACGTCGAGATCGCCGGCGGGCTGCTTTTCGCCCTCGGCGATGCAACCGAACTCGACCTGACTTTCGACCGGGTCGATCAGGACCTCGGCGGCAACCGGCTGCGCGGCGTACCGGTCGACGACAGCGGCAACTTCCTCGTCGACCGTTCCTACAACGCGAACGAGAAGTTCGACTACCAGGACCTGGATGCGACGGTTCTCCAGGCCGTCCTGAACCACGAATTCACGCGAGCGTTCAACGTGCGCACGACGCTGCGCTACCTCGAGAACGAGCGCGAGCAGGCGTACCACGAGTCGCGCAGCTGGGTCGACGTCAACGGCGACGGTGAGGCCAACATCGACGACCGGACGATCCGGCGCGAATACCGCGACCAGTTCCGGGCCAACGACGAGATCGGCCTGACGACGGATTTCACCCTGACGTGGACATCGGGCGACGTCGAGCACCGCCTGTTGTTCGGCGCCGACTACCATGACGGCGAGACCGAATACGATTACCTGCGGGCCCGTTACGAGGCCGACAACGTCGCCAATCTCAATATCTTCGAGCTCGATTACGGCGTCACGGACCCGTCCGCCTACAATCTCACGGACCTGAACCGGGACGGCGTGGAGGCGAAACGTTACGGCGTTTACGTGCAGGACCAGGTCTCGGTAGGCGAGAAATGGGTGCTGCTGGGCGGCGCCCGCTACGACCGTTTCGACGATTTGAACAAGGCCAGCGGCTTCGACTTCAGCGACAGCAACGTCAGTCCGAGGGCCGGTATCGTGTACAAGCCGGTGCCGTCGACGGCGTTCTACGCCAACTACTCCGAGAGCTTCGAACCCGCCTCGCTCGGCGACCAGGACGACGTCATCGGCGATCGCAGTCTCGATCCGGAAACGGGCTCCCAGATCGAGATCGGCGCCAAGACCGAACTGCTGGACGGACGTATCCTGGCGACGCTCGCGATCTACGACATCGACAAGGAGAACATCGCACTGAGCAACCCCGACGACACGGGCCCGGACGACGGCATACCCGCGCTGCTCAATATCGGCGCCGTCGAGAGCCGCGGCGCCGAACTCACGCTGGTGGGCGACCTCACCGCGGACTGGACGATCACGGCGAACTACGCCTACAACGACACGCGCGTAGCCGAAGGCGTGACCAACGACCGCATCACGAACACGTTCGGCGACGGCGATCGCTTCGTCAACGCGCCGCGGCATCAGGCCGGCCTGTGGACGCGGTACGACTTCGAGCGGATCCGCTCGGCCATCGCGTTCGGCGCCGACTACGTCAGTGAGCAGGTGAGTTTCAACGGCCAGCGCGTGAAGCCGTTCACAGTCTACGACATGAGCTGGACGAGCTACTTCGGCGAAACGCAGCTGCAGGTCAACGTCAGGAATCTCTTCGACAAAGTGTACGCGATCAGCGGCTTCAACGAGCGCAACGGCCATTTCCCGGGCGCGCCCCGTGAAATCGTAGCGCAGCTCACCTACGCCTTCTGACCGGCGGGCCGGCGTCTGCCGGACGGGCGAAGCAAACCGGGATGTCACGCCGTACCTGGTTCGACCTGCACAGTTGGTGCGGGCTCAACCTGTCGGTGCTGATGAGCTTCGTGCTGCTCACCGGCACGTTCGCAACCGTATCGTACGAGCTCGACTGGCTGGCGAACCCGGCCTTCCGCGAGTATCGATTGTCGGAGGCCGATGCGCTCGACTGGGGCAGCCTCTACGTCAATGCGCGCGCCGCGTCGCCGGAAGCGCGGCTGTCGAGCCTGTCCGCGCCGATCGACCCCTGGTTTCCCGTCGTCGGCGTCGCGATCGACGACAGCGGTGAGCGGACCCGTATCTTCCTGGACCCGGAAACCGCCGAGGTACAAGGCTACGGCCGCTGGAACAACTGGCAACGTTTCTTTCGCCAGGCTCACCGCCACCTGATGCTGCCCGTCAAGGCCGGCGTGACGATCGTCGGCCTGCTGTCGGTGCCGCTGTTCATCGCCTTCTACAGCGGTACCGTGATCTATCGCCGGTGGTGGCGCGGATTCCTCGTCAACCCGCTGGCATCGCGTGCCGCCGACCGGTCCCCGAAAACCGTACGGCGGTTCTGGGGCGACATGCATCGCTGGCTCGGTGTCTGGAGTCTCTGGTTCATACTGCTGATGGCGATCACCGGGACCTGGTACCTGCTCGAGCAGTGGGGACTGGACGCTTCCTATGCGCCGGTCGAGCACGATGCGCCCGAGCCGCAGGACGGCTGGACGCTCGATCCCGGACAGCTCGAGCGTATGACCGCGCAGGCCGCATTGCTGAACCCGACGCTCGAGATCGAGTCGATACACTTCCCTGCAGGACCCGACCGGCTGGTGCGGATTCAGGGGCAGGCGAGCGCGGTCCTGGTGCGTGAGCGCGCCAACCAGCTGAGCTTCGATGCGGTCACGGGCGATCACGTGCACAGCCGGGACGCGACCCGCCTGTCCCTGCACCATCGCATATCGGAAGCCGCCGACCCCCTGCACTTCGGATATTTCGGCGGCGCGGTCACGCGCTATCTCTGGTTCCTGTTCGGCCTTGCAATGAGCGCCCTGTCGATCACCGGCGCCTATCTGTACGGCCTGCGCGTTGCCCGGTCCCTGCAAACAGAGACGACGGCGCCGCGAGTCGTCTGGCAATCGGTACCGGCGCACATGAACGTACTGAAGTGGCCGTCTGCCGCACTCTTGGCGCTGTGCCTCGGGCTGGCCGGCGCCTCGTTCCTGCGGTTCTGAGTTCTTTCAGCGAACCGCCCGGACGAGCTTCATGCTTCGAAATCGATGGTCAACGCGGCCCCGTCTTCTTCTTCGAGCGTCGACCATACCGGGCAGGCGAAGTCGTCTCTCAGTTCGTCGAACGTCGCCCTGTGAAAGTCGATCGGGCTCAGCACGCCTTCCTTGTCCATCTCGCGCCAACTGCGTAATTCG
>JAKSCZ010000470.1 GCA_022360335.1 Pseudomonadota bacterium | reverse complement strand
CGCGCTGCGTGCGTTTCGGCGAGGAGATCCAGGGCAATCCGCAGCTCGGCACGACGCTGCGCGGCGAGGACGTCGTCATCTCGACGTACGTCGAACAGAACATCGACCACGAGCTGTCGGCGAACATCATCGACCTGTGCCCGGTCGGTGCGTTGAACAACAAACCGTATCGTTACAGCGCCCGGGCCTGGGAGATGGTGCAGCATCCGACCGTCGCGCCGCACGATTGCGTGGGCTCCAACATGTTCGCCCACGTCCTGCGCGGTACGGTCAAGCGCATCGTGCCGCGGACGAACGAGGCGATCAACGAAAGCTGGCTTTCGGACCGCGATCGCTTCTCGTACGAGGCGATCTACTCGAGCGACCGCTTGCGGGCGCCGCGTGTCAGGGAAAACGGCGAATGGCGCGAACTCGACTGGGACGAGGCCCTGGAGCGTGCGGCGGGTGCGCTCGAGGACGCCGGCTCGGTCGGCATGCTCGCCTCGCCGAGCGCGACCGTCGAGGAGGGTTACCTGCTCGCCAGGCTCGCGCGGCACCTCGGTACGCCGAACGTCGACCACCGGATCGAGCGGCGCGATTTTTCGAACCAGGCCGGCGATCCCGCCTATCCGTATCTCGGCTGCAGCATCGCGGAGCTGGAGAAGCAGGATGCGATTTTCGTCGTCGGCTCGAACCTCCGGCAGGAAGCGCCGATCGTCGCGCACCGGATTCGAAAGGCTGCGCTGAACGGCGCCAGCGTGAGCTTCGCGAGCAGCCGGGAGCACGAGTACTTCTTCGACGTCGATCGCTACCTGTCCGGGAAGGGGCTGGTCGAGTTGCTGTCTGGCGACGGCGTGGACGCCGTCGTCGACAAACTGGCCGCCGCGGACGACGCGCTCGTGCTGCTGGGCAACATTGCCGGCCGGCACAAGGCATTCGCTGCGCTGCACGCCCGCGCCGCCGAAATCGCTGCAAGGGCCGGTGCGGCGCTCGGCACGTTGTCGCCGGGCGCGAACAGCGCAGGCCTCTGTCTCGCGGGCGTCCTGCCGGGCGACGGGCAGCATGCGGGCTCGATGCTCGACGGCAGGCACGACGTCATGCTGCTCCTTAATGTCGAGCCCGACGCGGACATTCACGCGACGGAGCGCGCGGCGGCCAAGCTCGCGAAACAGGGGTACGTCGTCGCGTTGACGCCGTTCGTGTCCGAGGCGTTGCTGGAATCCGCAGACCTGTTGCTGCCGATCGGTACGTTCGCCGAGACGTCGGGCACCTACGTCAACGTCGAGGGCAGGTGGCAGAGTTTCGGCGGCGTCGCCAATCCCGTCGGCGAGGCACGGCCTGCCTGGAAGGTCCTGCGCGTACTCGGCAACCTGGTCGAAGCGGACGGCTTCGATTACGTCGCGAGCGAGGACGTGCTGGAACAATGCCGCGAGACGATCGGCAACGCAGGAGCGGCTTCAGCCGCGAACGGGTTCGGGCCTGAAGGCCCTCCCACACCGCCGGATGCCGTAGGAGCGGCTTCAGCCGCGAACGGGTTCGGGCCTGAAGGCCCTCCTACATCGCCGAAGTTCGCGGCTGAAGCCGCTCCTGCGGGAGTCCCCGCCGACGGCGCCGACGACCCGTCCGACGAAATCGACACACCGCTTTACTCGGTCGACGCACTCGTGCGTCGGGCAGCGGCGCTGCAGCTCACGCCGGCGGCGCAGCGTGCCGACGACGAGGGGGACGCCTGATGCCCGAATCGCTTGCAGGCCCGATCCCGCAGTTCCTGGTGGATTTCTGGAATACCTGGCCGCCGGTTCTTCAGTACCTGACGACGACGTTGTTCAAGATCCTCATCGTCACCGTCGCCGTGATCCTGTGCGTTGCGTTCTCCACCTATTTCGAGCGCAAGGTCATCGGCAGCATGCAGTCGCGCGTCGGGCCGAACCGGGTCGGCTGGAAAGGGCTACTGCAGCCCTTTGCCGACGTCTTCAAGCTGCTGTTCAAGGAAGTCGTCGTTCCGTCGCAGTCGAACAGGTTCCTGTACGTCGTCGCGCCGTTGCTGTCGCTGACGCCGGCGCTCGCGACCTGGGCCGTGATCCCGATGAACGACTGGTTCGTCATCGCGGACATCAATGCCGGCCTGCTGTACGTACTCGCGCTGACGTCGGTCGGCGTCTACGGCGTCATCCTCGCGGGATGGGCGACGAATTCGAAATACGCACTGCTCGGCGCGATGCGCTCGGCGGCGCAGATCGTCGCCTACGAGATCGCGATGGGCTTTGCGCTCGTCGGTATCCTGATGGCCAGCGGCAGCCTGAATATCGGCGATATCGTCGAGGCGCAGTCCGGCGGCGTCGGGAACTGGTTCCTGATCTGGCTGTTCCCGCTGTTCCTCGTATACTGGATCGCGGGCGTCGCCGAGACGAACCGTGCGCCGTTCGACGTCGCCGAAGGCGAGTCGGAGATCGTCGCCGGTTTCCACGTCGAGTACTCGGGCGTCGCCTTCGCGCTGTTCTTCCTCGCCGAGTACGCGAACATGATCCTGATCTCGACGCTGACGGCCGTGTTCTTCCGCGGCGGCTGGGCGTCGCCGCTCGAGGGATTCGCGCTCTTCGAGCCGTTCCACGACACGGCGTGGATCGGCTGGTTCTTCGGCGGCGGCTTCCCGTGGCTGTTCATCAAGATGTGCGTCTTCATGTACGTCTTCTTCTGGCTGCGCGCCACGTTTCCGCGCTACCGCTACGACCAGATCATGCGTCTCGGCTGGAAGGTGTTCATCCCCGTGACGATCGTGTGGATATTCGTCGAAGGCGCGATGGCCTGGCTCGAGGTCGGTCCGTGGGCAGGGGCGGGAGCGTAATACGATGAGCCGGATACTCAGCTACCTGAAGACGTTTACGCTCTGGGAACTGCTCAGGGGCCTGTCGATCACGCAGCGCAACTGGTTCCGCAAGAGCGTCACGCTCGAATATCCGGAAGAGAAGACGCCGCAATCGCATCGCTTCAGGGGACTGCACGCGCTGCGCCGCTACCCGAACGGCGAGGAACGCTGCATCGCCTGCAAGCTGTGCGAGGCCGTCTGCCCGGCGCTGGCCATTACGATCGAGTCGGACGTCGGCGACGACGGCACGCGCCGCACGACGCGTTACGACATCGATCTCTTCAAGTGCATCTATTGCGGATTCTGCGAGGAGGCCTGCCCCGTGGACGCGATCGTGGAGACGCGGCTGCACGAGTACCACATGGAGATGCCGGGCGAGAACATCATGACCAAGGACAAGCTCCTCGCCGTCGGCGACAAGTACGAGGCGATGATAGCGGCCGACAAGGCCGCGGACGCGAAGTACAAGTAGGGGACGACGATGTTGCACTCCGTATTGTTCTACGTATTCGCAGGTGTCATGTTCGGCGCCGCGATGGGGGTCGTGTTCTCGCGCAATCCCGTGCACGCGGTGATGTTCCTCGTGTTCACGTTCTTCAATGCCGCGATCCTGTGGCTGCTCGCCGAAGCGGAATTCCTCGCCATCGTCCTCGTGCTCGTCTACGTCGGCGCCGTGATGGTGCTGTTCCTGTTCGTCGTCATGATGCTCGAAGTCGACGTCGAGGCGGCGAAACGCGGACTGACGCGTTATGCGCCGCTCGGCATCGCACTCGCGCTCGTCATGGCGATCGAACTCGTCAACGTCATCTGGCTGCGCGGCAAGATCGACAGCGACGTCGGCGGCTTCGTGGCGACGCCCGAGGGCTACAGCAATACCGAGGCCCTGGGCGCCGTGCTCTACACCGAGCACGTGTACGCCTTCGAGATCGCGGCGGTCATCCTGCTGCTCGCGATCATCGCCGCGATCACGCTGACGATGCGCAAGCGCCCGGGCCTCAAGGTGCAGGACGTCGCCAAACAGGTCGCGACGCGTGCGAAGGACCGCCTCCGCGTGGTCAGGATGGACGCGGAGAAAAAGCAATGATCGGCCTGCAGCACTACCTGACCGTGTCGGCGATGCTGTTCGTGCTGTCGATCGCGGGCATCGTCGTCAACCGCAAGAACCTGATCCTGCTGCTCATGTGCATCGAGCTCATGCTGCTCGCCGTGAACACGAATTTCATCGCGTTCTCGCGCTTCCTCGGCGACGAGACGGGCCAGGTGTTCGTGTTCTTCATTCTCACCGTCGCCGCGGCGGAAGCCGCGATCGGCCTGGCCATCCTCGTCGTGCTGTTCCGCAACCGGCGTTCCATCGCCGTGCAGGAACTCAATACGCTCAAGGGTTGATATGTACGAGTACTACCTTGCCATCGTATTGATTCCGCTGCTTGCTTCGGTCGTCGCAGGACTCGCGGGGCACAGGATCGGCCGGGCGGGGGCTCATTGGGTCACGATCCTCGGCGTCGGCGTCTCGTTCGCATTGTCCTGCGTCGTGCTCGGGAACCTGTTCTGGGGCGGCATGGAGCCCGAGAACGTTTCCGTCTACACCTGGGCCGTGACCGACGGCCTGCGCATGGAGGTGGGTTTTCTCGTCGATCGGCTGACCGCCCTGATGATGGTCGTCGTCACGTTCGTGTCGTTCATGGTGCACATCTACACGATCGGCTACATGCACGACGATCCCGGCTACCAGCGCTTCTTCAGCTACATCTCGCTGTTCACGTTCTCGATGCTCATGCTCGTGATGTCGAACAACTTCCTGCAGCTCTTCTTCGGCTGGGAGG
>JAKSCZ010000115.1 GCA_022360335.1 Pseudomonadota bacterium | reverse complement strand
TTCACTTTGTCCGACAGTTCCTGCAGGCGGAGCAGGTTGCTGACCGAAGCGCGCGACCGGCCCACGGCTTCGGCGGCTTCGGCGTGCGTCAGGCCGAACTCGCGGATCAGCCGGTCCAGCGCGCGCGCCTCCTCGAGCGGATTCAGGTCCTCGCGCTGAATGTTCTCGATGAGCGCCATCGCGATCGCCGACTCGTCGGGTATGTCGCGAACGACGGCCGGTATGTCCTGCAGACCGGCCAGCTGCGCCGCGCGCCAGCGGCGCTCTCCCGCGACGATTTCGTAGCGCTGCTCGCTGCCTTTGCCGGCGATCGGCCGCACGACGATCGGCTGCACGACGCCCTGCGCCCTGATCGAGTCGGCGAGGTGCTCCAGCGTGTCCTGGCGCATGTCGAGACGCGGCTGATACTGGCCGCGCTGCAGGAGTTCCAACGGAATCGTGCGCAGCCCGTCGTCGGCGTCGTGCGTCCCGCCCGTTACGGCAGCCGTCTCGGCAACCGGTTTGCTGAGGAGGGCGTCGAGGCCGCGGCCCAGTCTCTTCTTCGGTGTCATCGTCAAACAGCTTCCGCCATGCGCGCATCCTCGCGGCGCAGGATCTCGCCGGCGAGCGCAAGGTACGCAATTGCGCCACGGGAATGGCGATCATGCAACAGTACGGGCCGGCCGAAGCTCGGCGCCTCGGCAAGGCGAATGTTGCGCGGGATACAGGTACGGAAGACCTTGCGGTCGAAATGCTCGATCAGCTGCATCGACACCTCGCTCGACAGGTTGATCCGCGGGTCGTACATCGTGCGCAGGATGCCATAGACCTCGAGACCGGAATTCACCGAATCGCGTACCTGCTCGATCGTGTTCAGCAATGCCGACAAGCCCTCGAGCGCGTAATACTCGCACTGCATCGGGATCAGAACGCCGTTTGCGGCCGTCAGCGCGTTCACGGTCAGCATATTGATCGACGGAGGGCAGTCGATGAAAACGAAATCGTACAGGCCGACGACGGGGCCGAGGGCCTTCTCGAGCCTCAGCTCGCGGCCGATCTCCTGCAGCAGATTGACCTCCGCCAGCGTCAGGTCCTCATTGCCCGGCAGGACGGCGAAACCGCCTTGCGGCGCAGAGACGATCGTGTCGGCCGCCGTCGCCTCGCCCAGCAACACGTCGCAGGCCGAGTTCCCGAGCTCCATCTTGTCGATCCCGCAGCCCATCGTCGCGTTGCCCTGGGGGTCCATGTCGACGAGCAGGACGCGGCGCTGGGTGGCG
The DNA here is from genome assembly GCA_022360335.1 of Pseudomonadota bacterium. Taxonomy (GTDB): domain Bacteria; phylum Pseudomonadota; class Gammaproteobacteria; order Steroidobacterales; family Woeseiaceae; genus UBA1847. The sequence continues at coordinate 4,961 of JAKSCZ010000115.1, read as the reverse complement.
GCCAGCGATGCGGCGAGGTTGACGCAGGTGGTGGTCTTGCCCACACCGCCTTTCTGGTTCGCTACTGCAATGATTCGTGTCATCGATCGGTCGCGGCCGAAGCCGCTCCTACCCTCGCAACTCCTGCTTGCGCAACAGGACGGCGTGCCGCGAGCCTCGCTCCAGGCCCGGCACGCCGAGTTCCAGCACGTCGTAACTCCACGGAGCCGGCAGTTCTTCTATTTCTTTCGCCGGGTAGCGCCCCTTCAGCGCCACGAACACCCCGCCCTCTCCCAGGTGGTGCCCAGCGATCTCCACGAGCTTCGGCAACGACGCCAGCGCCCGCGCAATCACGGTATCAAAGCGGTGGCCGGGTGCATAGTCCTGTGCTCGCGCCCTGACCGCCGTGACGTTGTCGAGGCCGAGCACGCCGGCCGCGTGCTGCACGAACAGGACCTTCCTGCTATTGCTGTCGAGCAGCGTGAATTCGCGGTCCGGTTCGGCGATGGCGAGCGGCAGGCCGGGGAATCCCGGCCCGGTCCCGACGTCGAGCACGCGCGTCCCTTCGAGCAGCGGGCGCGCGGCCAGGCTGTCCTCGACGTGCAGGGCCCGCATCCGGCCGCGGTCCCGCACGGCCGTCAGGCTGACCTTGCGATTCCAGCGTTCCAGTTCGTCGAGGAGCCGCTCGAACCGGTCTTCGTTCACCCGGCTATTTCCACCACGGTACGGCCCGTGACCGCGCCGTCGATGTAGGCCTGGAACGCTTCGGGCAGCTCGTCGAAGCCGATCGTGCGCCGCCCGATCGTGTCGAGATGCCGCGGCCCGAGGTCGCTGCCGATCCGCCGCCAGACGGCCCGGCGCAGATCGCGCGGCGTGTCGACCGAATTGATGCCCAGCAGGCAAACTGCCCGCAGAATGAACGGCATGACCGTCGTATCGAGCGCGTGGCCGGCGGCGAGACCGACGCTCGCGATATTGCCGCCGTAGGCGGTCGTGCGCGTCAGCCAGGTGAGATAGTCGCCGCCCAGGCTGTCTATCGCTCCGGCCCACTCCGCTTTCTCGAGCGGCCGCCTGCCGAAGTCGATCGTATCGCGCAGCAGGACGCGGCTCGCGCCGATCGCCTTCAGGTAATCCTCTTCGGCCGCCTTGCCCGTCACTGCGACGACTTCGTAGCCGCGCCCGGCCAGCATGTCGACGGCCACGCTGCCCACACCCCCCGTTGCCCCCGTCACGACGACCGGCCCGAAGTCCGGCGCCTGCCCGTTCTGTTCCATGCGATGAATGGCGAGCGCCGCCGTGTATCCGGCCGTGCCGATCTTCATGGCGTCCAGGCAGCTCATCCCCTCGGGTACCGCAACCAGCCCCCGGCCGTCGACGCGGGCGTACTCCGAGTAACCGCCGTCGACGGTCTCGCCGAGGCCGCAGCCGTTCATCAGTACGTCCGTCCCCGGCCCGAACTCCGCGTCCTCGGAGCTGACGACGACGCCCGCGAAGTCGATGCCGCCGGTCAACGGATAGCGGCGCAGGATGCGGCCGGCGCCGGTCGCCGCCAGCGCATCCTTGTAGTTGATGGTCGAGTGGGTGACGCGGACGACGACGTTGCCGTCCGTCAGGTCATCGATCCCGAGAACCTCGAAACCCGCGACGATCTCGCCGTCGCGCTCGTCGATACGAAACGCGCGAAACTCATCCACCGTGTTTCTCCAGCCGCTCGAGCCACGCCACGAGGCCCTGAGCATTCAGCAGGATATCGGCTTCGAGGATGGACCGCATCGTATCGCGATCGCCTTCGAAACCGTGATCGGCGAGCCGCATCGACAGGTAATCGTCCATCGCCTGCCGGATCAGCGCACCGCGGTCCCCGTGGTCCCGGCGCCGCATCGCCATGTCCGCGAATGCGTCGATATCGGCGTGCAGCTGCGCGGCGTGGCGCTCGAGCGCCGGGATGCGGCTGTAATGGGTGAGGTACGCATACTCGGGATTGCAGCCCATGATGCGATCGACCGACTTGTGGGCCTCGTCCGGGTCGAAACTCGCCGGCGTCGTCGTCGGGTAGATGAACTCGCCGCGCGCCGTATCGCATTCGCGGTAGGAGATGCCGAAGTTGTCGCCCGTGAACACACCGCGCGATGCCGGATCGTTGAGGACGTAGTGATGGCGCGCGTGACCCTCCGTGTGCAGCGCCTGCATCCGCCGGCCGTTCAGCTCGAACCACATCTCATCCTCGGCAACGACCACGCGATGCGCCTCGATCGGCACGATCTCGCCGTACATCTCGTAGGTCTTCCGTTCGCCGTAGACGCCGATCGTTCCGGCGACCAGGCGTTCGGGGTCCACCATGTGGGGCGCCCCGCGCGGATGCACGATGCAGCGCGCGTCCGGCAGGTGCTGCATCAGCAGCCCCGCGCCGCCCGCGTGGTCGAGGTGAACGTGGGTCAGGAAAACGTAGTCGACGTCGGCGGGTTCGAGACCCTGCCGCCCGAGCGCATCGAGCAGCAGGGGGACGCTGTCGTTGCAGCCGGTATCGACGAAGGCGCCGCGCCCATCCTCGACGATGAGGTGGCTCGCGTCATGGAAGGGCCGCAGGTACTCCGTGTCGATGGCGACGATGCCGTCGTCGAGCGCCCTTATGTTCGCGTGCTTATTCAGGCAGGGTCGTCTCGAGCCCTTCGAGGCGCGAGAAATAGTGTGCGAGTTTCTCGAGGTCTTCCTCGGCGATCAGGGCGGCCTGGGCCGTCATGACCGGGTCCTTGCGCGTGCCGTCGCGGTACTGCTTCAGCGCGTGCCGCAGGTAATCCTCGTACTGACCGGCAAGCGTCGGCCACGCCGCGTTGACGCTGATGCCGTTCTGCCCGTGGCAGGCCGCGCACGCTGCCGCCTTGTCGAACGGCGCCGGGCTCGACCCGCCGCCTTCGACCGTCTCCGCACCGAGCGTCGCGAGATAGGCCGACACGTCGGCGATTTCCTCGTCGGTCAGGCTCGTGGCCTGCGCTGCCATCGTCGGGTGCTCGCGTGTGCCGGCCCGGTAACCCCTGAGCGCCGTTTCGATATAGCCCGCCATCTGGCCGCCGAGTTTCGGCACGCGGTACGACGGATAGGCGTTGCGATACCCCTCGATGCCGTGGCATCCAAGGCAGGTGTATCCGAGTTCCCTGCCGGCCTCCGGGTCGCCCGCGGCAGCGGCGGGCTGCAGGGGCAGCGCCGCGGCGAGCAGCAGGGTCAGGGCGCGGGCTGCGATTTTCATGTTCCTGATCACCTGGTTCGAAGGTCGTTCCATCGCCCCGAGAGCGTCCCGGGCGTCGAGTGAGGCCGCTATGGTAGTGACACTCGGCGCCGATTTCTAGCGCCTGCGTACGGCCGGCGGCTGCGTGCGTGCTAGCATCGGGCGATTCCCTCCCGTTCCGAAAAGGTCCCGCCGTGAACAAAGGCGTCATTGTCGTACTGGTCGTTCTCGCCGCCGCCGTGCTCGTCGCACCCGCGATCGTCGGTCGCATGGCCGAGAAATCCATGGATGAAAACCTCAACTGGGCGGCGCGTGAAAGCGGCGAACTCACGGTAAGGTCCGAGCGTTTCGACCGCGGCTGGTTCTCGTCCGAAGGGCGGCACCGCATCGAACTGCGCGACGGACAGCTCGTCACGGCCCTGCAGGGCGCCGGAACCGACGCGGACGAGTTCCCCGTCCTGATCGTCCACACGAAGATCGACCACGGTATCGCGCAGGTAGCGACCGGTGCCGGTGATCTCGTGTCGACGATGCAACTCGAGCTGGCGGACGGCAGGATCGTCGATCTGCCCGGAACGATCTACAGCAAGGTCGGCCTCGGGGGCTCGCTGCGGTCGAACTACGTTCTCGAGGCGGGCTCTCTCACGGAGGGCGAGGCGTCCGCGACCTGGGGCGACGCCGACATCGCGATCGAGGCCGACCCGTCGACGGGCGAGGCCGAATTCGACGGCGAGGTGGGCAGCCTCTCGATCGGCGACGGCAAGGAAAGCCTGAGCCTGGCGGGGCTCACCTTCGAGGGCACGCAAAAGAGGACGCGGTTCGGCCTCGCGACGGGCAGGATCGCGTTTTCGCTCAGCGATCTCACGGTCCGGTCGCCCGGTAATCCGCCGGCGGGCATCCGGTCGATGTCGGTGAACGCAGTCACGGACATGGACGACGACAGGGTCGGCGCCGATGCCAGCCTGTCGATGGCCGTGCACCGCGTTCCACGGATCGGCGAGATGTCCTTCGACGTGGACTTGCACCTGGCCGGTGCCGACGCCGAGGCGCTCGGCCGCATGCAGCAGGCGATGAAAGACGCCCGCTCGTCCGCGCAGGACCCGACGGCGGTAGCCGCGACGATCGAAGACGATCTGAAGCAGCTGTTCGCCGCCGGTTTCGAGATGCGCTTCGACCGCTTCGAGGTCACGCTGCCGCAGGGGACCGCGCAGATGAAAATGCAGCTCGAGTTCGCGAAACGGGATCCGGCTACGTTCGACTGGACCTCGCTGCTCCTGAGCGCCGAGGCAACGGTCGACGTATCGATCCCCGCGGCGGTCGTCGATACGGCGGGCCGCGACAATCCCCAGGTCGCGATGGCCGTCGGCGGCGGCTTCCTGGTCAGACAGGACGACGTCTACGTCATGAAGGCGCAGCTCAAGAAAGGGCTCGCAACCGTCAACGGCGCACCGATCCCGATTCCCTTGGGCGGCTTCTAATTGGGTGTCAGTCACCTTATTTCCAGTCTAAGCACTTAGACTGGAAATAAGGTGACTGACACCCAATTAGTTGGCGAAGTGGCAGGCGACGAGCGTGCCGGCGACGTCGCGCAACGCCGGCACCTGGTTCCTGCAAAGCGCCTCGGCCCTGGGGCAGCGCGGGTGGAACACACAGCCGGGCGGCGGATTCACGAGCGAGGACACCTCGCCGCGCAGCGGCGCGCGGCCCGGCAGGGCCACCGGATCCGGTACGGGCACCGAGTCGATCAATGCCCGGGTAT
>JAKSCZ010000225.1 GCA_022360335.1 Pseudomonadota bacterium | reverse complement strand
CGTTAAGGACCATAATATGCCGCATGACACCTCCCCGGGGCATTGATCAGACGCGGTGCTGTCTGCTTGTTATTGGATTTATGTAAACTACAGGCGCCAACCCGAAAAGTCCATGAACGTCGCTTACACCAAAATGCACGGTACGGGAAACGTCATTCTCGTCGTCGACCAACGCGAAAGAAACGCATCGCCGCCCTCACCCGAACGGCTTCGCGAACTCGGCGACGACGCAACGGGGCCCGGCTTCGATCAGCTCATGTGGATCTTTGCAAGTGGCGATCCGGACTGTGTCGCGGCGTATCGAGTATTCAACGCCGACGGCTCCGAGGCGGAACAGTGCGGCAACGGCCTGCGCTGCGCTGCCAGCCTGCTGGCCGATCGGGATGAGTATCCGCAATCGTTCACGCTGCAGGGCCCGACCGGGACCGTCGAGGCGCGCGTCGACGACGACGGCCTCGTCGCGGTCAGCATGGGCGTGCCCGAGTTCGAACCGGAACGGGTACCGTTCGTCGCCGAGCGGCGCGCCGATCGCTATCGACTCGACGTCGACGGGGTCGACTACGATGTGGCGGTCGTCTCCATGGGCAATCCGCACTGCGTGTTGCAGGTCGCCGACGTCGACACCGCGCCCGTCGCCGAACTCGGCGCCCGCATCGAGTGCCACGAGCGATTTCCCGGGAAAACCAACGTCGGCTTCGCCCGCATTACCGGGCCGCACAGTATCGACCTGCGCGTCTTCGAGCGCGGCGTCGGCGAAACGGCCGCCTGCGGCACCGGCGCCTGTGCCGCCGTCGTTACCTGCCAGAAGCTCGGTCTTCTCGGGCCGCGGGTCGATGTGCGGCTGCCCGGCGGCCAAGTCGTGGTAAGCTGGCGCGGCGGCGAAGAGCCGGTCTGGCTCACGGGAGACGCAGAGACTGTTTCGGAGGGATTCATAGACTGATGAGTACGCAGCCCAAAGCCGAATTCGTCGAAGAAGAGGTCTCCGAGCAAACCGTCCACGACTACCTGGCGGCCCATCCCGATTTTTTCGAGCGCCACGCAACGCTGCTCAGTTCGTTGAATCTCCCGCACGCCAGCGGCGGGGCCGTCTCCCTCGTCGAGCGGCAGGTATCGGTCCTGCGGCAGAAGGAACTGAAGCTCGAACGCCGGCTGAAAGAGCTGATCCGGGTCGCGCGCGACAACGACGTCCTGTCGGCCAAGATCCACGAGCTTGCATTGCATCTTCTGTCCGCCGGCAAGCTGCCGGCTACGATCGCCGCGGTCGAGGAGGCCTTGCGCTCGGGCTTCGGCGCCGACCAGGCCGTGCTCGTGCTGTTCGGCGACCCCCGGGCATTCGACGACATCGACGCCGGCCGCTTCTTTCGCGTGGTCGGCAGGGAAGATGACGGACTGAGGCCGTTCGCTACCTTCCTCAACGGCACCAGCGCCCGCTGCGGCCGGATCCGGGACTCCCAGCGTGAGTTCCTGTTCCGGGGCGACGCCAACGAAATCGGTTCCGCGGCGCTGGTCCCGCTCGGCGAAGGCTCGGGGATCGGCTTCCTCGCCGTCGGCAGCGTCGACAGCGAACGTTTTCACCCGGGCATGAGCACCGACTTCCTGACGCGGCTCGGCGACCTCATCGCGGGATCGTTGAAGCGCTTCTAGGACCCGATTCCATGGATGACGCAGGCTGGACCGATCGCTTCATCCGGCACCTCGAAATCGAAAGGCGCCTGTCGCCGCACACTTGCAGGAATTACCGCCGCGACGTCGAGTCGCTGGCCGCCTGGTGCGACAAGGCCGGCATCGCCGGGTGGGCCGACGTCGACAGCGAGCACCTTCGTGCGTTCTCGGCAGCCTGTTTCCGCAAGGGCCTGAGCCCGAAGAGCATCCAGCGCCGCCTGTCGGCCGGGCGCAGCTTCTTTCGCTACCTGATGCGCGAGAAAGCGGTCGCGAACAACCCGGCCGTCTCCGTGGCGGCGCCCAGGGCGAGCAAACGCCTGCCCGGCAACCTCGACGCCGACCGCATGGCGCGACTCCTCGACATCCCCGGCGACGGACCGCTCGTCGACCGCGACCGGGCCATGCTCGAGCTGCTGTACTCCTCGGGCCTGCGCCTCGCCGAACTCGTCGGCCTGAACCTCGGAGACGTCGACATGCAGGACGCCACCGTGCGCGTGACGGGCAAAGGCAACAAGGACCGCATCGTGCCGGTCGGCCGTTTCGCCCTCGAGGCCTTGCGCCGGTGGGCGGTTACGCGGGGCGGGCTGGCCGGCGTCGACGAGCATGCCCTGTTCGTCAGCAATCGCGGCACGCGCATCAGTCCGCGCTCGGTTCAGGCGCGCGTCAAGCACTGGGCCGGACGTCAGGGAATCGACGCCAATGTCTATCCGCACCTGTTCCGGCACTCGTTCGCAACCCACGTGCTCGAATCGAGCCACGACCTGAGAGGCGTACAGGAGCTGCTCGGCCACGCCAACATCTCGACGACGCAGGTGTACACTCACCTTGATTTCCAGCATCTGGCCCAAATCTACGACCAAACCCATCCGCGGGCCCGGAAAAACAAGGCGTAGGAGGGCCTTCAGGCCCGAATTCGGCCGCGAATTCGGGCCTGAAGGCCCTCCTACGGGAACAATTGCAGGAACAGACGTCATGGAACAATTTCGAGGGACGACCATCGTCTCGGTGCGCCGCAATGGCAAGGTCGCCATCGCCGGCGACGGCCAGGTCAGCTTCGGCAATACGGTCATGAAAGGCAATGCGCGCAAGGTGCGTCCACTGGCGGGCGGCCGCGTCATCGCCGGTTTCGCGGGCGGCACGGCCGACGCCTTCACGCTGTTCGAGCTGTTCGAATCGAAGCTCGAGCAGTACGGCAACCTGACGCGCGCCGCCATCGAGCTCGCCAAGGACTGGCGGACCGACCGCAGGCTGCGCCGCCTGGAAGCACTGCTGTGCGTCGCCGACAAGGACGGCTCGTTCATCGTCTCGGGCAACGGCGACGTCATCGAACCCGAGCACGATCTCATGGCGATCGGCTCCGGCGGGCCGTTCGCGCAGGCCGCCGCGCTGGCGCTCCTGAAGAACACCGAACTCGAGGCGCGCGAGATCGTCGAACAGGCACTGAGCATCGCCGGCGACATCTGTGTGTACACGAACCGGCACATCACTATCGAGGAGCTGTAGGAGGGGCTGGTAGGAGCGGCCTTAGCCGCGATTCCTCACCCGTTCGCGGCTAAAGCCGCTCCTACCAGCCGCTCCTACCAGCCGCTCCTACGCAGGATTACCCATGTCACAAATGACCCCCCGTGAAATCGTCCAGGAACTAAACAAGCACATCGTCGGCCAGGACGAGGCCAAGCGCGCCGTCGCGATAGCGCTCAGGAACCGCTGGCGTCGCGTACAGGTCGACGAGCCGCTGCGCAGCGAGATCACGCCCAAGAACATCCTGATGATCGGGCCGACCGGCGTCGGCAAAACCGAGATCTCGCGTCGCCTCGCGCGGCTCGCGAAGGCGCCGTTCATCAAGGTGGAAGCCACGAAATTCACCGAAGTCGGTTACGTCGGCCGCGAGGTCGACAGCATCGTTCGCGACCTCATGGACATCGCCGTCAAGATGATCCGCGAGGACGCGATGACGAAGGTCCGGTACCGTGCGGAAGACGCCGCCGAGGAACGCATCCTCGATGCGCTGTTACCGCCCGCGACGCACGCTGCGGGATTAACGCACGAACCGGAGTCCCCGCCCGCGGACTCGGACACGCGGCAGAAATTCCGCAAGATGCTGCGTGAAGGCAGGCTGGACGAAAAGGAAATCGAGGTCGAGATCCAGGCCGTTTCGGTCGGCGTCGAGATCATGGCGCCGCCCGGCATGGAGGAGATGACGAGCCAGCTCCAGGGCATGTTCCAGAATCTCGGCGGCAACCGCCGGCAGACGCGCAAACTCAAGGTCAAGGACGCCCTGCGCCACCTGACCGACGAGGAAGCGGCGAAGATGGTCGATGAAGAGGAGCTCAAGTCGAAGGCGCTGGAGGCGGTCGAGCAGCACGGCATCGTTTTCCTCGACGAAATCGACAAGGTGGCGCGGCGCTCGGATGCGCACGGTGCGGACGTGTCGCGCGAAGGCGTGCAACGCGACCTGCTGCCGCTCGTCGAGGGCTCGACGGTCAACACCAAGTACGGCATGGTCAGGACCGACCACATCCTGTTCATCGCGTCCGGCGCGTTCCATGTCGCGAAGCCGTCGGACCTCATCCCCGAGCTGCAGGGCCGCTTTCCGATCCGTGTCGAGCTCAAGTCGCTGTCGGTCGAAGACTTCGTGCGCATCCTGACCGAACCCGATGCGTCCCTGACGGCGCAATACGCGGCGCTGCTCGACACTGAGGAGGTCGACCTCGAATTCGCCGACAGCGGCGTGCGGCGGATCGCCGAGGTCGCCTACCAGGTCAACGAGAACACCGAGAACATCGGGGCGCGCCGGCTGCACACGGTCATGGAACGGCTGCTCGAGACGGTATCCTTCGAGGCCTCCGACAGGAGCGGCCTCAATCTCACGATCGACGCGGATTACGTCGACGACCACCTCGCGGAACTCTCCAAGGACGAGGACCTCAGCCGCTACATCCTGTAGAAATACGGTGTCAGTCACCCTATTTCCTGCGGAAGATACGAGTATCCGGAAGGCCACCGGGGAAATAGGGTGACTGACACCGTATTTCGGGTATCCTCGCCTGCCGGGCGAGAATAACCATGGCCAAGCAGGACCCCGACAACACGACGCACTTCGGCTACAGGACCGTCGCCAGCGACGACAAGGCGGGGCTCGTGCGCGACGTCTTCGACTCCGTCGCCAATCGCTACGACATCATGAATGACCTGATGTCGGCAGGCCTGCACCGTCTCTGGAAGCGCTACACGATCGACCGGGCCGGCGTGCGTCCGGGCAACGTCGTACTGGATCTCGCCGGGGGCACCGGTGACCTGGCACGCGCGCTGTGCGGGAAAGCCGGCCCCGACGGCCACGTCGTCCTCGCCGACATCAATGCCGCCATGCTGCGCCGGGGCCGCAGCCGGCTGATCGACGCCGGCGTCTCCGGAAACCTCTCGATCGCCCGGGTCGACGCGCAGGCCCTGCCGTTTGCGGACGGGACCTTCGACTGCGTCACGATGGCCTTCGGCCTGCGCAACGTCACGGACAAGGACGCCGCGCTCGCGTCGATCTTCAGGACCCTCAAAACGGGCGGCAAGGCGATGATCCTCGAGTTCTCGTCGCCGAACGGCGCGATCAAGCCCGCCTACGACCTGTATTCGTTCAAGGTACTGCCGGCTCTCGGCAGGCTGGTCGCGAAGGACGCCGGCAGCTACCGCTACCTGGCCGAATCGATCCGCATGCACCCGGACCAGGAGACCCTGAAGGACATGATGGAAAACGCCGGCTTCGAGCGCTGCCGCTACCACAATCTCGCCGCCGGAATCGTCGCACTGCACATCGGCTACAGGGTCTGACGATCGTGAATCCACTCGAAGCCGCTCTGCGCCCGATCGCCCGCGTCCTCAATCGCAATATTCGGGAGACGACGCCGGCGAGAGAATTGTGCGGGAAACTCGACGGCACGGTGGTCGCGGTTCGCGTACGCGACACGGCACTGACCGCGTGGTTCCTGATCCGCGGGGACGAACTCGAACTGACCGCCGATCACGACGGGGAACCCGACGTGGCAATCAGCGGCTCGCTGGTCACGCTGGCCCGTCTGGCCGGTAACGCCGGGCTCGATGCCGTCCGCAAGGGCGACCTGGAAATCACCGGCGACGCCCACTCTGCGGAACGATTCCAGCGCCTGCTCGCCTATGCGAAACCGGACTTCGAGGAGGAACTCTCGACCGTCGTCGGCGACGCCGCCGCGCACCGCGTCGGCGAGGTCGTGCGCGGCATCGGCAAGTGGGGACGCGAGGCGCGCTCGACGATGGGCGCCAATATCCGCGAATACCTCCAGGAAGAGAGTCGCGACGCGCCGAGCCGCTACGAGGCCGACCGCTTCGCCGCCGACGTCGACGCGCTCCGAGACGACGTCGAGCGCCTCGAGGCGCGCATCGACAGGCTGCGGGGCGAGGACTGACGTGGCCCGCCGCCGGACGATATTCCGCATGCTTGCGATCCAGCGCGTGCTGGTCCGCTTCGGGCTCGACGACATCATCAAGGAAACGCACCTCTGGCGCCCGCTGCGCTTCCTGTTCTACCTCGCGCCCCGCCGGCGCGACGGCTCGGCGCCGCTCGGCGAGCGCATCCGGCTGGCGCTCGAGGAACTCGGACCGATCTTCGTCAAGTTCGGCCAGGCCATCTCGACGCGGCGCGATCTCCTGCCGCCGGACATCGCCGACGAGCTCGCGAAACTCCAGGACGCCGTGCCGCCGTTCCCGGCGGAACAGGCGATCGGGATCGTCGAAGCGGCCTACGGCGAGTCCGTCGGCACGGTATTCGAGCGTTTCGACGACGAACCTCTCGCTGCCGCGTCGATCGCCCAGGTCCACACGGCGAAACTGAAGGCGGGCATCGAGGTCATCGTCAAGGTCCTGCGCCCCGGCGTGGAAGAGCAGATCGAACGCGACCTCGCCGTGTTGCGCATGCTCGCCGGTCTCGCCGAGCGCTACTGGGAGCACGGCAAGCGCCTGAAGCCGCTCGAAGTCGTCGAGGAATACGAGCACACGATCCTCGACGAACTCGACCTGATGCGCGAAGCCGCCAACACCGCGCAACTGAAACGCAACTTCGAGGGCTCCGACATGCTGTACGTCCCCGAGGTCTACTGGGACTACTGCCGGCCCGAGGTGCTCGTCCAGGAACGCATCTACGGCACGCCGATCGGCGACATGGACACGCTGCGCGAAGCCGGGACGAATATTCAGCTGCTCGCCGAGAACGGCGTCGAGATTTTCTTCACCCAGGTGTTCCGCCACAACTTCTTCCACGCGGACATGCACCCGGGCAACATCTTCGTCATCCACACGGATCCCGAACGCCCGAAGTACGCGGCCGTCGACTTCGGCATCGTCGGCACGCTGAGCCCGGAAGACCAGCGTTACCTCGCCGAGAACTTCCTCGCGTTCTTCGACCGCGACTACCGCCGCATCGCGAAGCTGCACCTCGATTCGGGCTGGGTGCCGCCCGGCACGCGCATCGACCGGCTCGAGTCCGCCGTGCGTACCGTCTGCGACCCGATCTTCAGCAAGCCGCTCGCCGAGATCCCGTTCGCCCAGGTGCTGGTGAGGCTGTTCCGCGTCGCGCAGCGTTTCGACGTCGAGATTCAGCCGCAGATGATCCTGCTGCACAAGACGCTGTTCAACATCGAGGGACTCGGGCGCCAGCTCTACCCGCAGCTCGATCTGTGGAAGACCGCCCATCCCGTGCTGAAGCGCTGGATGGACGAACAGCTCGGCGGCCGCGCGATGCTCCGGGACGTTCGCGACAACCTGCCGCAGCTCCGGGACGCACTGCGCGAACTGCCGGCCATCCTGCATCACCTCGGCGAGCAGGCCGCCGAAGGGCGCATCCGTTTCAACGTTCAGTCCCCGGAACTCGAGGACATCCGCCGGCAGCTCGGCGAACAGCGCCGCCAGCGCTACTGGCTGACGGCGTCGGCGACGAGCGTCGTCGGCGGCGCGCTGGTCGTGACGCTGGGTTCGCTGCCGTGGCTCGGCTGGACCTTGCTCGGCGCCGGGGCGCTCGCCGCCTGGGTCGCGCGCCCCTGACGGACGGCTCACTCGAGGACGAAGCCGACCTCTCTGCCCGTTTCGGAGATTGCGAAGATCCGGTAACCCAGCCCGCGCAGCGCGGCGATGCTCTCGGCCGTGCGCCGCTTGCCGATGCCGGGGAAGCGGTGGTGGTACTCGACGAGTACCTGTCTGGGCAAACGGCCGCCGTGCGCCAGTCCCTCGAGGATGCCGTACTCCGCCCCCTCGACGTCGAGCTTCAGCAAGTCGACCCGGTCGTGGCCGAGCCTGTCCATCATCGTAGCGACCGTATAGGCCGGCACGTCGATGAAATCGGCGGGATCGCCCGCGTCGCGGTCCGCGGTCCACATGACCTGCGAGCGCTTGCCCTTCGTGCTGACGCGCCGGTAGAGGCGCAGGGTTCCGTCCGCTGCCGACGCCGCCCAGGGATGAAAGACGAAGCGCCCGGGCAGCGCCTGCCCGGCCACCCACTCCCCGGCGAACGGCGTGGGATCGAATGCATGGACCGTGGCGCCGTGCCGTTCTATCAGGTCGAGATCGAAATCGATCAGGTCGCCGACGCCGAGCGAATACACGACGGAACCCTCGTCCAGAAACCCCGGGATGTACTTCCAGCTGTCGCTTTTCCCGAGCGCATACTCGACCTCGGGCGACAGCCACAGTTCCCTGCCGCCGACGCGCTTCAAGAAGAGTTTGACCGGCCAGAACCAGGGCTGGCGTTTCATCCATCCGGACGTTCTCATGCAAACCAGTATACTCGGGATCCGATGACGCCCCGGTTCGGCAAAGATGCTGCGTAGCTTCGCAAGATGGCTGTTGCGGGTCGGCGGATGGACGGCCGTCGGCGGCACGCCGCCGGTACCCAAGGCCGTTTTCATCGCGGCTCCGCACACATCCAACTGGGACGGATTCTGGGCACTCGTCTACAAGACCGCCTTCGACGTCGACGTCAGGTTTTTCGCGAAGCACTCCCTGTTCTGGTTTCCGCTCGGCAACGTCCTGCGCGCGCTCGGCGGCATCGAACTCGACCGCCGCCGGGCCGGGTCGGCCGTCAAACAGGCCGTCCGGATGTTCGAGGAAGAGGACAGCTTCTACTTCGGACTGGCGCCGGAGGGCACGCGCAAGAAGACCGCCGGCTGGAAGACCGGCTTCTACCGCATCGCACTCGGCGCCGGCGTGCCGGTCTATCTCGGCTTTCTCGATTTCGGCAAGCGGCGCCTCGGCATCGGACCGCGCGTCGACCTGACGGGCGACCCGGACGCCGACCTCGCCGTCATTCGCAGGTTCTACGAGGACGTCGACGGGCGCCGGCCCGGCAAGGCCAGCCCCATCGGTTTTCCGCAGACCGTTATTCGTACCGGAAGTTGATCTCGAGTCCGACCTCCCGGCCCTTCTTCATCGGGCCGGCCGTCCAGAGTCCCGCGATCGAGGTCAGGTTGCCCCAGTTGGCCTCGTCGCCGAGATTGCGCCCGAACAGCGACACGTTCCAGTGCTCGTCCGCCGAGAACCAGTTGACGCTGGCATTGGTCCGCTTCTGGTCGGAGAACAGCTGCGTGTTGGCATCGTCGTACGGGTGTTCCTCACGGTAACTGTGGCTCGCCGCGACATTGATCAGGCTCGCACCGACCGGGATGTCCCACGAGAAGCCGACCGTGTAGTTGCTCGGTGCGAGGCGCGGCAGTTCGGCGCCGAACAGCGGGGTCGTGGGCCCCAGCGCGCCGGCCTGGCGCAGCAGCGCTTCGATGACGGGCACGGCCGGATCGAAGCCGTCGTACTCGCCGTCCTGCCAGCCGTAGGAGAGACTGACCGAGAAGTTGTCGTGCAGCAGAGCGACGAGGTCCGCCTCGATACCCCTGATCGTCACGTCACCGGCGTTGAGCGTCGCCTGGAACACGACGACCTGGGGGTCGGGTACGTTGATCTCCCGCTGCATGTCCTCGATCTCGTTGTGGAAGGCGGCGACGTTCAGACGTACCCGGCCGTCGGCGAAGTCGGTTTTCAGACCGACCTCGAAGGTGTTGTTCTCCTCTTCCTTGGTCGGGCCCGGCGGGATGATGTTCGGGCGGGCATTGCGGAAGTTGAAGCCGCCCGAGCGGAATCCCTTGCTCCAGAAACCGTACACCTGCGTGGTGTCATTGATCCGGTATTGCGCGCCGAGTTTGGGCGTCACGTTTTCCCAGCTGCCCGACAGATCGTCGAACTGGCAATCGAAGTTCGTATTGTCGGTGCAGCCGCCGACGATGATCCTCGCGGTCTTCTCCTCATCCGTGTAGCGCAGCCCGGCAGTGAGCGTCCACGCGTCGCCGAGACGGAAATCGTTGCTCCAGAAGAACCCCGTGTTCTTCGCGTCCATGTCGCCGCCAAGCGCGGCCTGGACGTTGATGCCGAGCGGCGCCGGCCCGATGGGCGGCGGGAACCAGATATACCGTGCTTCGCGATAGGTAACGTCCTGGTCGAAGACGTAGACGCCGAGGGTCGCGCCCCAGTTCTCGGAGAAGGATCCCGACCAGCGCAACTCGTTGCTGATCTGCTCCTGGTCCGTGAAACCGGGCGCCGAGAAAATCGGCAGGTCGGT
>JAKSCZ010000515.1 GCA_022360335.1 Pseudomonadota bacterium | reverse complement strand
TTCCGCATACTGTGCAAACAGCGCAACCTCCTCGTTGACGTCGTAGATCAGGCCGAGGTTGGCCGACGTATGGCTTTCGCTGACCGACGTAATGCCGAACCCGAATCCCGAGATGTCGAGGATACCCTCGGAACTCGGATCCATTTCGTAACGTTCGTAGCGCAGGCCCGGTATCAGCGTGAAACCGCTCGTGCCGAACGCTATTTCGTCCTGCACGTAAACGCCGGTTCGCCTGGTCTCCGTGTCGGGGAAAGACCTGTTCGGAAAGACCTCGAAATACGGGCCGGGATCGATCCCCTGGAATACGAGAGCGCCGCCCGGTATCAGCCGGATATCCTGCGTGACGTCGCCCGTGGAATGCTGCACCTCGTAGCGTTCCCGCGGACGCTCCGTATCGATCACGTCATACGTCAGGCCATAGACCAACGCGTGCTCGGTGCTGCCGGCAGTAAACGTTTTCGTGAACATCGCACCGATGCCGGACATTTCCTGGTTGAACTCGAAATCCGATACGCGCAGGCCGGGCTCGCCGAAGTAAGTCGCAAAATTCGTGACGTCGAAAAAGGAATAGACCATCCGGTCCTGTGTCGTGTGCTGCAGGCCGTCAGCCGTCTGAGAGAAGACGTGGGTCTCGACCGAATCGGCGAATCCGGCGCCTATGCTCCAGTCGTATTGCAGGCTGACGCGGGAACGCTCCATTTGGTCTTCGGCCAGCGATTCGAAAACGGACGAACTCAGCTCGGTCAGCAATTCGAAGTCGTTGTCTTCACGCATCGTCTCGAACGACAGTTTCAGTCTGTGACCGTCGCCCGGCGCCCACACCGTCTTCAGGAGCAGGCCGTGCGACTCGCCGTCCTGCGGATTCAGGCTGCCCTCGCCTGCGATGTCGCGTTCTTCGTAGGCGCGATTCGTGTACTGCAGGAACAGACCGAGGTCGCCGACGCGGGTGGCGCCGGTCAGGCCGAGCTTCGCCAGTTCGTTGGCGCCCGCGTAGCCGGCGCGCACGCCCACGTAGGAGCTGTCGCCGTCGAGGTAGTCGATCGGGTCCTTGGTCCGCAGGATGACGGCGCCGCCCATCGCATCCGAGCCGTAGAGCACGGATGCCGGGCCGCGGATGATCTCGACGGCTTTCAGATCGTCGACCTCGAAGCGATCCACCCCCTGGGCCACGGGGCCTCTCGCATACGAATCGCCTGCCCGTATGCCGTCGATCAGTGTGAGCACCCGGTTACCGCCCATGCCCCGGATGATGAAACCCATGTTGCCGCCGCGGCCGTTGGTGTTCATCGTGACGCCGGGCTGGTAGCGGATCAGGTCGTCGAGATCGGACGCGACCTGACGTTCGATGTCTTCGCCGGTGACGACGCTGACCGTGCCGGCGATCTCCATGATGTTGCGCGGCAGGCGCGTCGCCGTGACGATAATGTCGTCGATTTCCCCGCCATCCGCCGCGTCGTTCGCGAGGACCGTGCCCGGCAGGGCCAGTGCCGACGAAAAACCCAGTAAAACCAGTGTATTAAGCAAGTGATTGCGGACTGCCATGGCGAATCTTCCCCCGGAACTGCTGCAACAATGCGTAAACGGACACGCAGTCTAATTGCAAATGATTCCCATTTACAATACGAGTATGCCGCAATAGAAAAACTGCCTGCCGCGTGAGCCGGCTCTAGTTCTCGATGCCCAGCCGCTCGTGCATGATCGGGCTCGTCGTCGTGTACTGAACGTGCACCTTGCGGTCCGGCTCGATGCGGGCCTTGATCGCGAACGCGGCCAGCGCCGCTTCGTGGAAGCCGCACAGGATCAGTTTCTTCTTGCCCGGGTAGAAGTTGATGTCGCCGACGGCGTAGATGCCGGGCTCCGAGGTCTCGAACTTCTCGGTATCGACGTTGATCGTCTTGCGATTGATGTCGAGACCCCAGTCGGCGATCGGGCCGAGTTGCGGTGCGAGCCCGAAGAACACGAGTACCTGGTCGACGCCGACCTCGAGCGCGTCGCCCTCCTTCGGCTGGATGACGATCGACGACACCTGTCCGTCCTCGCCGTTGAGCGCTTTCGCCTTCGCGCTCGTGATCTCGGTGACCGCGCCGTCGGCCACGAGCCGCTGCATTCTGGCGACGGAGTCCGGCATGGCGCGGTACTCGTCGCGCCGGTGCACGAGCGTGACGTGTTCGGCCTTGCCCGCGAGCTCGAGCACCCAGTCGAGCGCCGAGTCGCCGCCGCCGAGGATCGCGAGGCGCTTGCCGTGGAATCGCCCGGGGTCGCGCACGCGATAGTGCAGGCTCTTGCCGGCGTAACGGTCGGCATCCGGCACGCGCAGAGGCCGGGCCTGGAACGAGCCGACGCCCGCCGCGATGACGACGGCCTTCGCGTTGAACTGCGTGCCTTCGCCGGTTTCGACGAAGAAGGTGCCGTCGTCCCGGCGCCGGAGGACCTGCACCTCCTCGCCCAGGTGCATGCCCGGGCTGAACGGTTCGATCTGTTTCAGCAGCGCCTGCGTGAGTTCCTCGCCGGTGCAAACGGCTATCGCCGGGATGTCGTAGATCGGCTTGTCGGGATAGAGTTCGGCGCACTGGCCGCCCGGATAACGGATCGAATCGACGACCTCGGCCCTGAGGCCGAGCAGGCCGAGTTCGAAGACCTGGAACAGGCCGCAGGGGCCCGCGCCGACGATGACGACGTCAGTTTGAATCAAGCGTGTACTCCTCGCGACCGATCCGGCGCATCCGCAGACGATGCCGACTGCGAAGAGTATCAAAATAAGCAGGTAGCACCTACGCAGCAGCGGATCGTCGAGCGACGCTGCCGACGAAAAACCGGATGCCTGAACGCAGCGCGAGTATTTGCCGAACGGCCGGGTCCGCGCTATCCCTTCGCAAGGCTGCGTCGCAGATCGCGAACTTCGCTGGTCAGCGCGTCGA
>JAKSCZ010000610.1 GCA_022360335.1 Pseudomonadota bacterium | reverse complement strand
ACGCCGACACGGGCGCGGCCGTCGGCGGCAGCGGCGTGCTGCGCTTCACCGACGGCTCGACCTCGACCTGGAACTGCGGCTTCGACTCGGGCGCGCTCGTCATGGACCTGCGTATCGCGGGCAGGAACGGCGTCATCGACATAGACGACTTCCTGAGCCAGTCGCCGGACGGCTCGGCCGACTACCTGCACCGCGCAGGGGGTTGGGGCAGCGCGGCCTCGAAGACGATCACGGTCGAGTCGGCGCTGCCGGGCGCCGCACTGATGTTCGAGGACTTCGCGAAAATGGCGAGGGATCCGGCGCTTCGCGATCAGTGGAGCCGCGCGAGCCTGCGCACGCAGGCGTACCTCGACGCGGCATGGCGGAGCGCGCTCGACAACGAGTAAATACGCGCCGGTCAGGAATATGGTGCCAGTCACCCTATTTCCCGAACAAGCTTGTGTGCGTCAGAGACGTTGGTGGGAAATAGGGTGACTGGCACCATATTCCTGACTGGCACCGTATTTACTCGTTGTCGAGCGCGCTCCGCCATGCCGCGTCGAGGCACGCCTGCGTGCGCAGACTCGCGCGGCTCCACTGATCGCGGAGCGCCGGATCCCTCGCCATTTTCGCGAAGTCTTCGAACATCAGTGCGGCGCCCGGCAGTGCCGACTCGACCGTGATCGTGTTCGAGGCCGCGTTACCCCATCCGCCTGCGCGGTGCAGGTAGTCGGCCGAGCCGTCCGGCGACTGGCCCAGGAAATCGTCTATGTCGATGACGCCGTTCGTGCCCGCGATACGCAGGTCCATGACGAGCGCGCCCGAGTCGAAGCCGCAGTTCCAGGTCGAGGTCGAGCCGTCGGTGAAGCGCAGCACGCCGCTGCCGCCGACGGCCGCGCCCGTGTCGGCGTCCCGCCGCAGATAGGCGTCGACCGCATCGAACTCGGCGTCGGGCGCCAGGTATTCGACGGCGGCCCGCATGTTGTACCAGCCGGCATCGCCGATCGCGCCCATCGGCTCGAGTTCCGGGTTGTAGCGAATGTTGCCCCTGTCCCGCAGATCGAACTGGAACGCCGAAGCGACGGACCATGCCCGGCCGACGTCGTCGGCCATCCGGCGCTTGATCTGCAGGCTGCGCGGGTGATGCACGAAATGCGTCCCGTCCATGAACCCGACGCCGCTGTCGCGGCAGGCTGCGATGACGTTCTGTATCGACTGCAAGGAGGCAAACGGTTTCTCGCCCAGCACGTGTTTGCCCGCGCGCGCCGCGGCCACGCCGATCTCCTCGCGCACGCTCGTCGGCGTGGCGATGTAGATGGCGTCGACTTCGTCCGCCTCGCACATCTTCGCCCAGGAGTCGAAGGCCAGCGCGGCGCCGTGCTTCTCGGCGAACGCCTTGGCCGATTCCATCCTGCGGCTCGATACGGCGGCCAGTTCCGCTTCCGGCGTCATCGTGACGACGCGCGCCATCGAATTGGCGATCGAGCCGGTGCCGACGAATCCCCAACGAATCGCCTTGTTCATCGCAATTGCCTCCGAGAATGGTAAACCGACCGCCGATACCAGCGCGGCGCCGCCCGTGGCCTTCACCACGCGACGACGCTGCAGATCCGGCGGTCGCGCCGGCGAGTTGTCGTCCTTCTTGCGTGTCATCGCGGGTTCTCCGGGATTGTATTCGCGCTTGAATGGCAGGGCATCAGCACTCACCATGGCAGTCGAGTGTAGTATGAAAGCGGGCTTGTGCACCAATGGACCGTGACGAATTCGAAGACGCGATTCGGGAAACGATCTCGCAACTCCCGGAGTGGGTCCGGGAGGCCATGCACAACGTCGACGTGCAGGTGCTCGACGAACCCGATGCGGACCTCGATCCGCACGGCGAGCGTTTGCTCGGCCTGTACGCGGGCATACCTCTGACCGAGCGCGAATCGAATCACGCCGGTGAGCTGCCCGACGTCATCTACGTGTTCCGCTATCCGCACCTCGAGCTCGGGCTGTCGCCGCACGCGCTGCGCGAGGAGATCGGCAAGACCGTCATCCACGAGATCGCACACTACTTCGGCTTCGACGACGATCATCTCGACGAAATCGGGTGGGGCTGACGCAGCGTGGCCGCCTGCCGCCCGATGGCCTGCCCGGCCCGGTTGAACGGGCTCCTCCGAAAATTGTCTGAACGACCTGACGACTCTATAGTCGGCACCCGCGGATATTTCAGGACAACCGGCAGGCCGATACCGCGCGTGTTCCTTTCAATCGAAGCAAGGAGTT
>JAKSCZ010000170.1 GCA_022360335.1 Pseudomonadota bacterium | reverse complement strand
GTCGAGCGACTCTTCGCATGGCTACAAAACTATCGCAAACTGATCACCCGATTCGAATACTACGTCGAGAACTTCCTCGCCTTTCTCAAACTCGCCGCTTTCATGATACTGGCAAAAAAGTATTTATGAGATGGCTTCTAGCTACCTCAACCAGGCAACCGACGTCATTGCCGAGAAGTCTGGACAGCTCGAAATCCTTGAGAAGGAAAAGAAAGACCTCTTGGCCGAGATGGACAAGTTCTACGACCTCTACATGAATGACAGCATCTCCAAGGAAGGCTTCAAGCGAAAGCACAGCCCTTTGGAAGAGCGTCTGAACCAACTCAACGCGGAAATCCCAAACATCCAGAGCGAGATTGATTATCTAAAGATCCAAAACCTCTCTTCCGAGCAAGCGTTCTCTGAAACCCAAGCGTTGTCAGAACGTTGGGACACCCTATCCAAGAAAGAACAGCTAGGAATCATAGAAGCCATCACCGACAGCATCGTCGTCGGAAAGGAGGAAGTGTCGATCAATCTTCACTACCTCCCTTTTTTAAAGCGCGACAACTTGGCAACACATAAACACGGATTCATCGCGGCGACGAGCTGGAAGCGGCTCGGGAAATCGGCGTGCATCCCGGCCCGTGCGATCGTAATCGCCCCGCTCTCCAGCGGCTCGCGCAGGACCTCGAGCACGTTGCGATTGAACTCGGGCAGCTCGTCGAGGAACAGCACGCCGTTGTGCGCGCGGGAGATTTCCCCGGGTGCGAGCGTCCGTCCTCCGCCCACGAGCGCCGGGGCCGACGCCGTATGGTGCGGCGCCCGAAACGGCCGCCGGCGCCACTCGCGCGCCGCGACCTTGCCGCCCGCAACGGAGTCGATGGCGGCGGTCTCGAGCGCTTCCTCGTCGGTCATCGGCGGCAGCAGTCCCGGCAGGCGACGCGCGAGCATGCTCTTGCCGGTTCCGGGCGGGCCGACGAACAACAGGTTGTGATTCCCTGCCGCCGCGATCTCGAGGGCGCGTTTCGCGAGCTTCTGGCCCCTCACGTCGGCAAGGTCGGGCGCCGGCGTCTCGTCGTCGGGCTGCTCGCCGACAACCTCGAGCGCAAGCGGGTCCCTGCCCGCCAGGTGCGCGACGACGTCCTGCAACGACGAAGCGGCATAGACCTCGGCGTCGGCGAGCGCCGCTTCGGGAGCGTTGTCTCGCGGCACGACGACGCAGCGCCCGGCGCCGCGCGCCTGGATGACCGACGGCAGCAGCCCGGGCACGGGTCGCAAATCACCGCTCATCGCGAGCTCGCCGTAGAACTCGACGGTCTGCAGCACGGGAAGCGGAAACTGCCTGCGGGCGGCGAGGATGCCCAGCGCAATCGCGAGATCGTAGCGGCCGCCCATCTTGCGCATCTCGGCCGGACCGAGGCTGACGGTAATGCGCGATTGCGGCCACTCGAATCCCGAGCTCACGAGTGCGCCGCGAACCCGGTCCTTGCTCTCGCGGACTGCCGTCTCGGCCATGCCGACGATCGTGAATGCGGGCAGACCGCCCGACAGCAGGACCTCGATCGTGACGGGCGGGGCCTCCGTGCCGTACTGGGCGCGGGAATGAAGAATCGCGAGTCCCATCGGCCCTCCGTGGCCCCAATCAACCGGCGTAGGAGGGCCTTCAGGCCCGAATGGTTCGGGGCTAAAGCCCCTCCTACGCCTGAATCTTCGGGGCTGAAGCCCCTCCTACGGGCCGAACCATTCGGGCCTGAAGGCCCGCCTACGGGCCGGGTTCGGGGCTAAAGCCCCTCCTACACCCGAATCTTCGGGGCTGAAGCCCCTCCTACCTCAGTTCTGCTCCAGTTCCTTGACGAGCGCCTCGAGCGCCTCGAGTTTCTCGCGGGTTCGGGCGAGCACGGCCTCCTGGACCTCGAACTCCTCGCGCGTCACGAGATCGAGCTTCGAAAGAGACGAGCGCAGCACCGAGCGGAAGTTGCTCTCGAGGTCCTCGCGTACGGATCGCAGCCCTTCGGGAACGGCCTCGGCGAGCCGTCTCGCGATGTTCTCGAGGGATTCGTCGGACATGGCGACGTGATACCGCAACCGCGCTCAAAAAACCAGACGCATTTTCAATGCCAGACGGGCGCTTTTGCCGCATCCAAACCGGTGCAGAGCCGCGGAGCGCTGCACCACGACGGTGCGCGCCATCGTGGGGCACTCGAACAAGCTGCTGATTTACGGCGCATTGTGCGGGTTGGCACGGTTCCTGCTCTTACGGTGGCGAATCGTTTCACCGAGATAACGGGAGCACCTCCATGAAATCCACCAAGACGATCCTGATCGGTTCTCTGCTCGCCGCGTGCGGCCTGGCGCAGGCCGACTGGTCGGCCAACGTCGGCTATGCGAGCGAATACCACTACCGCGGCATCCTGCAGAAGAACTCGTCCGCGAGCGGCGGTCTCGACTACGAGTCCGGCGGCTTCTACGCCGGCGCGTGGGCGGCCGACGTCGGCGACGGCCTCGAGGTCGACGGCTACTTCGGCTACGGCGCCGACGTCGGCGACCTCGGCCTGAGCATCGGCTACACGGGCTACTTCTACACGGGCGACTTCGACGACACCTACCAGGAGATCAACCTCGGCGCCGGCTTCGGCGTTGCATCGCTCGACGTCGCGATCGGCAAGTACGACAACTTCGACGGCCCCGAGCTCGACTACACCTTCGTTTCCCTGACGGTCGAAAGCAAAAGCGGCCTCTACGGTACGCTGGGCAGCTTCTCGCAGGACTTCGACGGCGACTACCTCGAGCTCGGCTACGGTACGTCGCTCGCGGATTTCGATCTCGGCGTCGCGCTGATCTTCGCCAACGACGATCTCGTCGGCGACGACGAGGAATCCCTCGTCTTCACGATCGGCAAGTCATTCGACCTTTAGAGGAGACGGCAATGAAAATGATCACGGCAATCATCAAGCCGTTCAAGCTGGACGACGTCCGCGAAGCCGTTGCCGACATCGGCATCCAGGGCATCACGGTCACCGAGGTCAAGGGCTTCGGCCGCCAGCGCGGCCACACCGAACTCTACCGCGGCGCCGAGTACGTCGTCGATTTCCTGCCCAAGGCGAAGATCGAACTGGCCGTTGCCGACGACATCGCCGAGCAGGTGGTCGAGGCGATCGCCAACACGGCCCGCACGGGCAAGATCGGCGACGGCAAGATATTCGTCTCGGAACTCGAGCAGGCCATTCGCATTCGTACCGGGGAAACCGGCGCCGAAGCCGTATAAGGACACGGAGGAATCATCGTGGAAACAACGCAGGTAGCGGCGCAGGTCACCGAACTGGCTTATGCGCTGGACACATTTTACTTTCTCGTTTGCGGCGCGCTCGTCATGTGGATGGCGGCGGGCTTCACGATGCTCGAGTCGGGCCTCGTGCGCGCCAAGAACACAGCCGAGATTCTCACCAAGAACGTCGGCCTCTACTCGATCGCCTGCATCATGTACATGCTGTGCGGTTACTCGATCATGTACCCCGGCGCATTCGAGGGCGGCGTGTTCCAGAGCGCCTCGAACCTCGTCGGCGGCTTGCTGACCTCGAGCGACAATACGACGGCGGACGTCGTCGCCAGCGGCGGCGACGTCTACTACTCGAACCTGTCGGACTTCTTCTTCCAGGTCGTCTTCGTCGCCACCGCCATGTCGATCGTGTCGGGCGCCGTCGCAGAGCGCATGAAGCTGTGGGCGTTCTTCATCTTCGCCGTCGTTCTCACCGGCTTCATCTACCCGGTCCAGGGTTACTGGAAGTGGGGCAGCGGCTGGCTGGATGCGGCCGGCTTCCTCGACTTCGCGGGCTCCGGCGTCGTCCACCTCTGCGGCGCCGCCGCCGCGCTGGCCGGCGTACTGCTGCTCGGCGCGCGCAAGGGCAAGTACGGTCCGGACGGCCAGGTCAACGCCATACCTGGCTGCAACCTGCCGCTCGCGGCGCTGGGTACCCTGATCCTGTGGCTGGGCTGGTTCGGCTTCAACGGCGGTTCGGAACTCATGATCTCGAACGTGGGCGAGGCCAACGCCGTTGCGCTCGTGTTCGTGAACACCAACATGGCCGCGGCCGGCGGCCTGGTGTTCGCGCTGCTGCTGTCGCGCTTCTGGTTCGGCAAGGCCGATCTCACGATGGCATTGAACGGCGCACTCGCCGGTCTCGTCGCGATCACGGCCGAGCCGCTGACGCCCGAGCCCGTCCAGGCGACGATGATCGGCGCCGTCGGCGGCCTGCTCGTCGTCGCCTCGATCGTGGCGCTCGACAAGCTCAGGATCGACGATCCGGTCGGTGCGATTTCCGTGCACGGCGTGGTCGGCATCTGGGGCCTGATCGCGGTCTGCTTCACGAACGGCGATGCCTCGCTTCTTGCACAACTCAAGGGCATCGTGTCGATCTTCGCCTGGGTATTCCTGACCAGCCTGGCCGTCTGGGCCATCCTCAAGTACACACTGGGTATCCGCGTATCCGAGGAAGAGGAATACGAGGGCGTGGACATCGGGGAGTGCGGCCTCGAAGCCTACCCCGAGTTCACCTCGGCGGAATGAGCCGGACGAATCTCCGAAACGGAAATCGTCCCACGCAAGCAAAGATCGGGCGGGCCCTCGGGCCCGCCTCAGACCGCTGACAAACCCCGTCCTTTTGGCGGGGTTTGTTTTTTGAGGGTTGGCTCAGGCGGCGATTGAATCTAGCCGATATCGTTTGGCGGGCGATGATCGTCGTGGCTGTCGCGTCTTATTGCGCCGGGTGACGGCTTTGAGCCAACCGATGAGCGACAAAAAGGCCTTCCTGGCCTGGTGCTGGGCGATTTTCTTCATGTTCTGGCAGGCCGCCGATAGCAGACACTGCTCCTGCACCTTGTCGAGACTGCGCAGGCGCGCGTAGCGATGCCCGTGCAACTCTTTGCCATCGGCAAAGCTCCTTTCCGCGGTCTCCTTACGCCGGGCATAGATCTTCTTCCCTGCCGGCGTCTTGCGATGCTGATCGACACGCTCCTTGGCGTCTTCCCAGACGTGCCGAGTCAACACTTTCTGGTGGTTGGCGCTGCGGGTGCACTGCATCAGTAACGGACAGTCCTTACAGTGCGTCGGGTCTGACTTGTACTCGCGGTAACCGTCGCGGTTGGTGGTGCGGTAGGTGATGCGTTGCTCGGCTGGGCAAATGTACTCGTCTGCCTCGGCATCGTATCGGTACTCGCGCTTGTAGAAATAACCGGGCTTGTGGTTCGGTCGCCGGTAGCCGATGACACCGTAAATGTCACGCTCTTCCAGGCCATGGCAGATCGCCGGTGTGAAGTAGCCCGCATCCAGGCCCACCGCATCCACACCAAAGCCAAAGCGTTCCCGCTGACGATCCAGACGCTCAAGATAAGGCCGGCTATCGTGCACGTTACCCGGGGTGGCGTACGTGTCGGTGATGAGGCCGTGGGCACCATCGACGCTGCGGCGATCCAGGTAGAAAAAGCCTTTCGGCTTGCCGTCTCTGACCAGGTAGCCGGCATCCTGGTCGGTGCGGCTGACCTTGGTGGCCTTGGTCTTGGGCTTCTCATCCTTCGGCTTCAGCGGCCTCTTGCCGTGGGTCTCACGGTCCGCTTCCACCGCCGCATCCAGTTCCTCAAGGTAGACCTGCGGCGCCACCTCGACGTCCTTGACGTCGAACTTGTTCTTGTTGGCCGAGGCCTTCAGGTGGGTGCTGTCGGTGTACAGCACCCGCCCCGTCACCATGCCGGCTTCCTGGGCCTGCTCGACGATGCCGTCGAAAATCTCCTGGTAGATCGGCGTACCGACAAAACGCCGCCGCCGATTCTGGCTGATGGTACTCGCATCCGGGACCTTGTCGGTCAGGCTAAAGCCCAGGAACCAGCGGTACGCCACGTTCACCTGCACCTCTTTCACCAGTTGCCGCTCACTGCGGATACCGTACAGGTAGCCAATGAACAGCAACTTGAACAGCACCACCGGGTCCGTCGCCGGACGACCGTTGTCGATGCAGTACAGGTGCCGGACCTTGTCCCGGATGAACTCGAAGTCAATGAACGCGTCGATGCGACGCAACAAGTGATCCTCAGGAACCAGCGACTCCAGGGTCACCATCTCTAGCGCATGCTGATGCGCACCGGGTTCTTTTAGCATGACCCATTTTACAAAAAAGCCCCAACAATATCCGTCGGGGCTTTGTCAGCAGTCTGGGGCGGGCCCTCGGGCCCGCCTTCTTTGTGGCCCGCAACGGTCCCGGGAGCGGCTGTGATCGCGGTCACGAAAAATCCCGGCGCGTCGTGCTCTAATACGTGCATGAACGGCAAAGCCCTGGCAATCGCCTGCGCGCTCGCGGCGCTGACGGTCTCCGCGGGGACCGCGGCGAGCGAGATCTACAAGTGGATCGACGAGGACGGCAACGTCCACTACGAGGATCGCCCGTCCGGCGCCTCGTCCGTGGAGCGGCTCGACATCCCCTCCCGCCGCACCGACGACGGCTCGGTTCGGCAGCGCATCGATGCGTTCCGCGAAACCCGGGCGGCCCGCGCCGAAGCCAGCTCCGCCGCCGCGGCCGCGCAAAAGGCAGCGGAGGAAAACGCGGCTGCCGAAGCCGAACGGCGACAAGCCTGCGAGCGGGCCCGGGCGCGCCTCGAGTCCTACCTGCAGGCCCGCCGCCTGTACCGCATGGACGACAACGGCGAGCGCATCTACCTCGACGACGCGCAGAGGCAGGCGGCACGGACCCGGGCCGAAGAGGCGATCGCCGAGCACTGCTCCTGAGTGCGGGCTCCCGTTGAGCGGCCCGCGCCCGCGGGCGCTACAATGCCCGCATTGCCCGAGGGAGCGCGCGCTTGACGGCTGCACCGGACTCCGACGACACCCAGGTCTACCTGCCCGATTTCTGCGGTGCGGGCGCGCTCTTCATCATCCTGCTCGTCGCCGAGCTCGTTGCGATCGTCCTCACCCTGGCCGCGCACACGCCCGAGGGCCAGTTCCTGCTGAGCTTGTCGAAGACCTCGTTCTTCGTGTTGTGGCTGGCGCTCCTCGGCACGGCGGTGATGTGCCAGTTGCGCACCCGGCTGGAACGCGCGGGCAAGACGCGCGCATTCGTGCTGGCATTCGTCGTGCTCGTGCTGATGTGCGTCGTCGTCGCCGAACTCTCGTGGCAGCTTCCGCTGCGGATCGCCGGCGTGTCGATCGTCGATGACACCCACGGCGACTTCCTGCTACGGACCTTCGCCATCAGCTCGATCATCGTCGCGCTGGCGATGCGTTACCTGTACGTGTCCAGCGAGTGGCGCCGCAGTATCGTGCTCGAGGCGCAGGCACGCATCAGCGCCCTGCAGGCACTGATCCGGCCGCACTTCCTGTTCAACAGCATGAACACGATTGCGTCGTTGACGC